>JAKBCX010000041.1 GCA_021807465.1 Pseudomonadota bacterium
AGGGCGGGCTGGAGACGGATATTAAAATCGACCGCGCCCGCGCCGCGCAATTCGGCATCACGCCAGACCAGATTGACCAGACGCTTTACGATGCGTTCGGGCAGAGAACGGTCTCGACCATTTACAATGAGCTGAACCAGTATGAGGTGGTGATGGAATTCGCCCCGAAATACCAGCAGACACCGGAGGATCTTTCGCGCATCTACGTGTCCACCTCGGGCGGCACACCTAGCGGCACGGCTTCTACCCAGCTTGCGGCGGGCAGTGTGGGTAACAGCGTTATTACCAGCGCCACCACGGCCACCTCGGCCGTGGCGCTGGATTCGGCCACCAACGCGGCGACGAACTCCATCGCCGCGAGCGGTCATAGCTCCGGTTCCTCAGGGGCGGCGGTCAGCACCAACCAGGAGACGATGGTGCCGCTCTCGGCCTTTACCAGCATACAGCCCGGCACCACCCCCATTTCCGTCAATCACCAGGGCGGCTGGGCCGCGGTTACCATCTCGTTCTCTCTGCCGCGTGGCGTGGCGCTTAGCCAGGCGGCGGCGGCCATAAAAAGCACCATGGCGAAGCTGGATGTGCCGCTTTCCATCACCGGCAATTTCGCCGGCACGGCGGCGGCGTTCCAATCCTCCTCCAATGCCGAGCCGCTGCTGATTCTCGCCGCGCTCGCCACGGTTTATATTGTGCTGGGTATTTTGTACGAGAGCACAATCCACCCGCTCACCATTCTCTCCACCATTCCTTCCGCCGGGCTGGGGGCGACGCTTATTCTACTGGCGCTGAACACGCCGCTCACCATCATCGCGCTTATTGGTATCATTCTGCTCATCGGCATCGTGAAGAAGAATGCCATTTTGATGATCGATTTCGCGTTGCAGCTTGAGCGTGGCGAGAATCTCTCACCGGAAGAGGCGATTTTCCGCGCCGCCTCGTTGCGGTTCCGTCCTATTCTCATGACGAGCTTCGCCGCCATTCTCGGCGCCGTGCCGCTGGCTATTGGGCTGGGGCAGGGGGCAAGCCTGCGCCAGCCGCTGGGGCTTACCATTATCGGCGGCCTGGCAGTCAGCCAGGCGCTTACGCTTTATACCACGCCGGTTGTGTATTTGTGGCTAGACAGGCTGGGCGCCAAGCTGCGCGGCGGGCAAGACAAGGCGGCGCCGCGTTCAGGAAGTATTGTGGAGGCTCTATGAGGCGGCTTTGTTTTCTCTCGCTCCTGGCCTTGTCCTCTTGCATGGTGGGGCCGGACTACCATAAGCCGGCAATGCAGGTTCCAGCCGCCTATAAAACCGAGCCAGGCTGGGTAAAGGCCGCGCCTGATGCCGCAGGGCCAAAAGGCGAATGGTGGACCGCGTTCAACGACCCGCTGCTGGACAAGCTGGAGGCGCAAGTGGCGGTGAACAACGCCACGGTGAAGGCCGATTATTACGCCTACATGCAGGCCACGGCGCTGGTGCGCGAGGCGCAGGGCAGCTTTTTCCCCACTATCGGGCTTAGCGGCAATGCCACCCGCGCCTCGGGCAGCTCCAGCGGCAGCAGCACGTCTTCCTCCGGCTTTATCAATGCCGGGCCAAGCAATTCCGGCACGTTTGAGGGCAGCGTGAGCTGGGCGCCCGATATATGGGGCAAAATCCGCCGCCAGGTAGAGGAAAACAGCGCCAATGCCCAGGTGAGCGCCGCCGACCTTGCCAATGCCACGCTCAGCCTTCAAGCCACGCTGGCGCAGGATTATGTCGATCTGCGTACCCAGGATGCGACCATCGCCCTGTATAAGCAGACGGTGGCCGCCTACCAGCGCAGCCTGCAGATTACCGAAAACCAGCTCGCGGCGGGCACGGCCACACCGGCTGACGTAATTACCGCCCGCACCCAGCTAGAGGGGGCGCAATCCCAGCTTATCGCGGCTGGGGCGGCGCGGGCGCAATATGAGCATGCCATTGCCGTGCTCATCGGGCAGATGCCGGAAAACCTGTCCATCCCCCCCGGCCAGCAAATACCCGATGTACCTGTGGCCCCGGTTGGCGTGCCCTCCACCCTGCTGCAGCGGCGGCCAGACATCGCGGCGGCGGAACGCGCCATGGAAGCGCAGAATGCCGCCATAGGCGTGGCGGTGGGGGCTTATTACCCAGACCTCACCCTTTCCGCCCTGGGCGGCTACAGCGCGGATCCCATCAGCAATCTTTTCAACGTATCCAGCTCGTTATGGTCGCTGGGCGCCGCGGCCTCGGAGAATTTATTCGAAGGCGGCATCCGCAGCGCCAGCGTAACGGCGGCGAAGGATGCCTATTACCAGGCGGTGGAGAATTACCGTGGCACGGTGCTGGCGGCTTTCCAGAGCGTGGAGAACGACCTTTCCAACCTTAAAATCTACGCGGCGCAGGCACAGGTGCAAAACCGCGCCGTGGCCGATGCCGCGCGCGCCGTGCAGATTGCCCTTAATGAGTACCAGGCCGGCACGCAGGCCTACACGGCGGTGGTAACGGCGCAGGTTACGCTGCTGCAAGACCAGCAATCGGCGCTCACCATTCAGCAGCAGCGCCTGCTGGCCGCGGTGGGGCTGTACCAGGATTTGGGTGGCGGCTTTACAGCAGCCAGCCTGCCCAGCAAGGCGCAACTGCAGGCGGGGTTGCCGTTTATGCAATAGTTAGTGCGCAGTATTGATTTCGCTGCCAGCGTGAGACAAGTTCCACGAAATTCAACTGGGGGGTGAGGTTGGCCTACTCGCTGCTCTATGTCAGTAAGACATTGTTACAATTTCCCGCCGACGGGGCGGAGGTAGCAAAAATTGTCGAGGGTTCGCTTGCGCGCAATGCCAATTTGGGCGTCACCGGGGCGCTTATCTCCACGGGCCAGCACTTTGCCCAGGTGCTAGAGGGCAAGCAGGCGGCGGTGGATGAGCTGATGGCCAGCATAAGCACCGACCCGCGCCACATGAAGGTGAAAATCATCCGTGTTGTGGAAGAGGACCGGCGTTTCCCTGACTGGGCGCTGGCCTATTCTGGCATGGCTGGCGTGGTGGACCGTCATATCGCCCCGCTATTCTCACCGTTGCCAGAGAGTGAGGCCACGCATTTGGCGATGCGGCTGCTGGGCATGATGGAGGAATTTGCCCGCATTCAGGCTGGTTAACGCTTGAGCGGGCGCCGGCACGGCGAAATATCTTGCCGCGGGGCGGAAAAGCGCGTAGGGGTTGCGGCGCAGCACTTTTCGTTTGCCATTGTTGGCGTGCTATTACCCGCTTATGCGGTTGCGGCCCCTCCTGACGATTGAAGAGTTTCTTGGTCCGCGCGTTGCGGGCTGCTGTGTGTTTTAGGAGTTGCGGCAATGGCAACAGGTACTGTTAAGTGGTTCAATCCAACCAAGGGCTATGGTTTCATCCAGCCGGATGACGGCTCGAAGGATGTGTTCGTGCACATTTCCGCCGTCGAGCGCGCCAATCTTGGCTCGCTGAACGAAGGCCAGAAGATTTCTTACGAGGCGAAGCCGGGCCAGCAGGGCAAGGTTTCGGCCGAGAACCTCAAGGCGGCGTAAGCCTCGCCCTGATTGACGAAAAGGCGGCACCCGTTTGTGCCGCCTTTTTTGTGCCGTATGAATGGCCGGGCTTCTCCGCTATAGCCGCGGCATGACACCTGCCGGACAACTCGCCGCCGCCATAGATTTGCTCGCCCTTATCGAGGCCGATCCGCGGCCCGCCGATGCCGTGGCGAACCATTTTTTCCGCACCCGCCGCTTTATTGGCGGGGGCGACAGGCGCGCCGTGAGCACGCTGGTGTGGGGCGTGCTGCGGGCCAGGCGGCATCTGGGCTGGTGGCTCGATTTCTGCCGCGCCCCGCACACGCCGCGCCTGCTGCTGGCCGCGCAGGCCGTATTCTCGGGGCAGACGCCGCATAAAATCGCCATGGCCTTCATCTCAGGCCGTTACGGCCCGTCGCCGCTCAGCGCCGAGGAAATGGCGGTGCTGGAAAAGCTGGAAACGCGCACGCTGGAACACCCGAACATGCCCGAGCCGGTGAAATACGAGGTGCCGGACTGGATTCTGCCCAAGTTGCGCGCCCAGTTCGGCCCCGCTTTGGCCGATGAAATGGCGGCGATGAACGAGCCGGCCCCGCTGGATTTGCGCGTGAACCTGTTGAAGGCCACGCGCGAGGAGGCCCTGGCCGCCCTGGCACGCGAGGGGCTGCGCGCAGAGCCAATGCGCTATTCCCCTTGGGGGGTGCGCCTGGCCGGGCGGCAATCCGTTACCGGCTCCAAGGCGTTCCAGGACGGGCTGGTGGAAATCCAGGACGAGGGCAGCCAGCTTATTGCCCTGGCGGTGGGGGCGGAGCCGGGCATGCGCGTGGCCGATTATTGCGCGGGCGCGGGGGGCAAGACGCTCGCCATTGCCATGACCATGCAGAATAAGGGGCATATTGTGGCGTGCGATGTTTCCGAGCCGCGGCTGGAGGGCGCCATAAAGCGCCTGCGCCGCGCCGGGGTGCATAATGCCGAGCGCCATTTGCTCACCCCCGGCGATAAATGGGTGAAGCGCCAGGCGCAGCGATTCGACCGCGTGCTGGTGGACGCCCCCTGCACCGGCACCGGCACATGGCGCCGCAACCCCGATGCGCGCGGCCGTTTGACCGAGACGGACCTGGCGGAACTCACGCAAAAACAAGCGGAAATTCTCGACCACGCGCAAAAACTGGTGAAGCCGGGCGGAAAACTTGTTTACGCAACCTGCTCCGTGCTCAATGATGAAAACGAAGCGCAGATGGAGGCATTCTTGGCCCGCACGCCAGGATTCAAAATGGTCCCCCTCAGCGCCCCGGACGCTCTGCGCGGGGCGCCAATGCTGCGGCTCAGCCCCAAGGCGAATGGAACGGATGGGTTCTTCGCCGCCATATTGGCACGCGAAACGTGATTGCCGTGCGCCGCGCCCGGCTGGCGGATGCACCCGGCATTGCCGCCGTGCATGTGGCCACCTGGCGCAGCGCCTATGCCGGTATTCTGCCCGAGGAGGTGCTGACCAGCCTCTCCGTTTCGCGGCTCACGCGGTATTACGAGCATAATATCCGCCTCGGCCTCGCCATCCATGTGGCGGCCAGTTACGGGCGGCGGGGCGAGCCGCCGGTGCTGGGCTTCTGCTCCTCCAGCCGCCAGCCTGGCGGGGCAGGCGGGCTAGGTGATGGCGAGATAGAGACGCTTTACGTGCTGGATGATTACCAGAATCGCGGCCTGGGCGGGCAGTTGCTGCGCGCCGCGGCCAAGCATCTGGGGCAAATGGGCTGCCGCTCGGTCTTTGCCTGGGTGCTGCGCGAAAACCCGTCGCGCTATTTCTACGAACGCATGGGCGGCAAATGCGTTGCCGAGGGCGTGACCATGGTGGGCGGCGAGAATTTCGCGCAGAGCGCCTATGTCTGGGCCCCCATAGAGACTCTGTTGGATGTGAACGCATGATGCGCTAGGGGAGCGCATGAGCACGCAAAAAATCCTGATCCTCGATTTCGGCAGCCAAGTCACCCAGTTGATTGCCCGCCGTGTCCGCGAAAGCGGTGTCTATTGCGAAATTCTCCCCTTTAATGCCGAGCTTGCCCGGCTGCAGGCCTATGCCCCCAGCGGCATCATCCTGTCCGGCGGTCCGGCCAGCGTGGCGGATGAGGGTAGCCCCAGGGCGCCGCAATGGGTGTTCGAGGCCGGGGTGCCGGTGCTCGGCATCTGCTACGGGCAGATGACCATGTGCGTGCAGTTGGGGGGCGAAGCCAAGGGCGCGGAAATCCGTGAATTTGGCGCCGCCTATGTGGATGTAACCGCCGATTGCGCCCTGCTGGACGGCGTGTGGCACGTTGGCGCGCGGGAAAAAGTGTGGATGAGCCATGGCGACCACATCTCCGCCCCGCCGCCGGGCTTCCGCACCGTCGCGGTCTCGGAAGGCGCGCCCTATGCGGTTATCGCCGATGACGAGCGGCGCTTCTACGGGCTGATGTTCCACCCGGAAGTGGTGCATACCCCGCATGGCGCGCAATTACTGCGCAATTTCACCCATAAGGTTTGCGGCCTGTCCGGCGACTGGACCATGGCCGGGTTCCGCCAGGCCGAGATTGCCAAAATCCGCGCCCAGGTGGGCAAGGGGCGCGTCATCTGCGGCCTTTCGGGCGGTGTGGATTCCTCCGTGGCGGCGGCGCTCATCCACGAGGCGATCGGCGATCAGCTTACCTGCATTTTCGTCGATCACGGCCTGCTGCGCGCGGGCGAGGCGGAAGAGGTGGTGCGCGTGTTCCGCGACCAGTTCAACATCCGGCTGATCCACCGCGATGCGTCCGATTTGTTCCTGGGCGAGCTGGCCGGCGTGACGGACCCGGAGCGCAAGCGCAAGATTATCGGCAAGCTGTTCATCGACGTGTTCGACGAAGAAGCCACCAAGCTCGGCGGTGCCGAATTCCTGGCGCAGGGCACGTTGTACCCGGATGTCATCGAGAGCGTCTCCGCCATTGGCGGGCCGTCGGTCACCATCAAATCGCACCATAATGTCGGCGGCCTGCCCGATTACATGAAGCTCAAGCTGGTGGAGCCGCTGCGCGAGCTGTTCAAGGACGAGGTGCGCGCCTTGGGCCGCGAGCTAGGCCTGCCGGAAACCATTGTCGGCCGCCACCCATTCCCCGGCCCGGGTTTGGCCATACGCGTGCTGGGCGAGGTAACGCGCGAGAAAGTGGCCATTCTGCAGAAGGCCGATGCCATCTACCTGGAAGAAATCCGCGCCGCCGGGCTGTACGATGCCATCTGGCAGGCTTTTGCCGTGCTGCTGCCGGTAAAAAGCGTGGGCGTAATGGGCGATGGCCGCACCTACGACCAGGTTTGCGCCCTGCGCGCCGTAACCAGCACCGATGGCATGACGGCTGAAGTGTACCCGTACGATGTCGGCTTCCTCACCCGCGTTGCCGGGCGTATCGTGAACGAGGTGCGCGGCATTAACCGCGTAACTTACGACATTACCAGCAAGCCGCCCGGAACGATTGAGTGGGAGTAACCATGTCCAGCAACATCACGCTTTACGGCATCAAAAATTGCGACACGATGAAGAAGGCGCGTGACTGGCTGGACGCGCACAAGGCCGCGTATGCGTTTCACGATTACAAAACCGCCGGCATCGCGCGGCCCGTGCTGGAGGGCTGGGTGAAGGTGCTGGGCTGGGAGGCGCTGCTCAACCGCGCGGGCACCACGTTCCGCAAGCTGCCCGAGGAGCGCAAGGAGGCTCTCAACGCGGAAAAAGCTGTGGCGCTGATGCTTGAGCAGCCATCGATGATAAAGCGCCCGGTACTGGCGCGCGGAGATAAGCTGCTGGTTGGCTTCCGCCCGGAGCAATACGCCGCCTTTTTTGCGGCCAAGGGATGACAAGCGGGCAAATCCGCCCCGCCGCCCGCCACGGCCGGGCAAAAGCTGGACGGCCCCGGCCACTCAGCGCATAAATATAAAAAATGCCGGAGGATCAGTAACGATGTCCCACGCCATCTACGCCGCCAGTGCCGAAGCCTTCTCGGCCTCGCTCGGCAGCCTGGCCGCCATTCTCGCCCAGGCCAGCCAGCGCGAAGACGCTGCCAAGCTGCCCGCCGCCAGCTTATACCCGGATATGTTTCCCCTCAGCACCCAGGTGCAGCTTGCCTGCTTCCACGCCAGCAGCGGCACGGCACGCCTTATGGGGCGAGAGGTCGCAGGCCGCCCCGCCGTGCAAGAGCTGGATTTGCCAGGTCTGCAGGCCCTGGCCGAAGGCACGCAGAAAAGCCTTGCCGCCCTAACCGAGCTAGATTTCGCCGGTGCCGAAGCCCGCCGCATCAACATGCCCCTGCAACCGCCCATGGTGCTGGACATAGACGGCGTGAACTTCCTGCACCGCTGGCTGGTGCCGAATTTCTATTTTCATTACGTAACATCATACGATATTCTGCGCCATAAGGGCCTGCCGATTGGCAAGAAGGACTATCTCGCGCATTTGGCAAGGTTCATGACGCCGACGGCGTAAAAAAGGCCGCGCTGGGCACGGCCTTTTTGGTTTGGGCCGATACTTACAACCTCATGCCTTTGGCACCATCGCCCGGTATAAATGCCATGTCCCGTGCCCCAGCACGGGCAGCACCACAATCAGCCCGGCAAAGGCGGGAATGCTGCCCAGCAGCAGCCCCAGCGCCACCACAACGCCCCATAACGCCATGGCGCCGGTATTCAGCCGCACCGCGTGCACCGAGGTACGGATGGCAGCCCCCAGCGTGGCCGGGCGGTCCAGCAGCAGCGGGAAAGAGACGGCGGAGAGCACCAGCACCAGCACGGCGAACACCGCGCCGGCCGCCGTGCCCAGCCCCAGCATCGCCCAGCCCGGCCCGGTGCCAAAGGCGGCGGAAAAAAAGCCGAGGCCGGTGGGGATGTCCGGCCCCAGGCAAAGCCGGGCGATGCCGGTTGCCACCGCCAGCCAGGCAGCGAACAACACGACGAGCCCTAGCCCCAGCCCGGCAATGGCGCCGATGGAGGGGGAGCGCAGAACTTTGAACCCGTCCGTCCAGTGCAGCTCGCCCGTCAGCTCGCGCTGGCGGCTC
>JAKBCX010000042.1 GCA_021807465.1 Pseudomonadota bacterium
CAACCCCGGTATCGACCGAAAACACGGCAACATCACCGCTGCGTAAGGACTCAATGCCAGCCTCCGCCGCCCATTCCAGATCCTGCGGCCACACATTGCGGCCATTAACAAGGATGAGGTCTTTGGCACGGCCGGTGATAACAAGCTGCCCGCCCGCGAAATAGCCGAGATCGCCCGTATCCAGCCAGCCTTCGGGCGAGAGCACACGGGCGGTTTCGTCCTCGGCGCCGAAATAGCCCTGCATGAGGCTGGGACCACGCACGAAGATGCGGCCAACCTGGCGCTCGGGCAGCGTCTCGCCCAATTCGCCGCGCACCTCGGCATCGTGTTCTGGCAGCATGCGCCCGCAATATACAAAGCCGCGGGTGCGGCCGGTGTTGCCATTGGCGGGCACGGCGCGGTGTTCGCGCTCCAGTATGGCGCTGTCGATAACATCTTGCAGCGCGCCCTGGCCGGACGGCGTGAAGCTAAGCGCCAAAGTGGCCTCCGCCATGCCGTAGCACGGCACGAAGGCGCCTGCGTTGAAGCTGCAATCCTCGAAGCGGGCGGCGAATTTTTCCAGCACCAACGGGCGCACCATGTCTCCGCCTATGCCTGCGCGGCGCCAGGTGGAAAGATTGAGGCCCTCGGTGGAGGCGGTTTCCGCGCGGCGGAGCGCCAGCTCGTACCCAAAGGAGGGGCTGAAAGAGACTGTGCCGCCATTACGGCCGATGAGGTCCAGCCACAGCAGCGGGCGGCGGGCGAATTCACGCGTTGGCAGCAGATCGACCGTAAGCTGGCAGGCCATGGGCATGAGGAAAAACCCGACCAAACCCATATCGTGATAGAAGGGCAGCCAGCTTGTGCAGCGGTCCTGCTCGGTCACGCCCAGCCCGTCGCGCGCCATGTAATGGGCATTGGCCATAAAGGCGCGCTGAGTGACGGCAACGCCGAGCGGGAAGCGCGTGCTGCCGGAGGAGAATTGCAGATAAGCCAGCGAATCCGGGTTTTGCGGCGGCAAGGGGGCGCTTGGGGCGGAATCGAGCTGCTTATAACTGCCGCAAAGGCGAAGATTTAGGCCCTCGCCCGCTTCCAGCACCCAGGTTTCCAGCATATCCGGCCCGAACAAGGCATGAGCCTGAGCGGTTTCCACCATGCGGCGCAAATGGGCGATATAGCCTTCGCGCCCGCCAAAGGCAGCGGGCAGCGGCAAGGGCGCGGGCACCAGCCCGGCATATTGGCAGGCGCAGAAGGCACGCAGGAAATCGCCATCGCTCTCCGCCACCAGCCCCACACGCTCGCCAGGTTGCAGGCCAGCACCCAGCAGGCGCTGGGCGAGGCTCAACGCCTGGGCGCGAAGCGTTTTATAGGGCAGAACCTCGGCTAATACCCCCTTGCCGGAATAGATGTTGAAACCGGTCTCGCCTTCCGCCGCGTAATCCAGCGCCTGGGCGATGGTACCAAAGCTGGCATAGGTAATGACACGGCCGGGCGTGCTGGTGGGGGTAGGCTTTGCGCCGGAAGATGGTTCGAACTGCGACACAGTTGTTCCGGCTAACAGACCTGCTTTGTAATGGCAATGGCGGAACAGGCCTGCATTTGACGGCGGGCCTTGCAGCCGCCTATCTCCGGCCATGACCATTCCCGCCAGAGTGCATTTTGTATGGATCGGCCCTGCCCTGCCCTGGCCCTACGTGTTTGCCGTGCTCTCAGCCGCGGCGCGGGGAGAGCTGGAAGAGGTTATTCTTCATCACACTGACGAATTGCTGGAGGGGCCAGAGCTAGCAGCACTACGCGCCGCCAGGAATGTGCGGCTGCAGCGTGATAATCCACTTGCTTTACTGCTTGATGCCGGAGCAAGGCTGGGCCTGGGCGATGAGCTGGCCACGCTGTATGGCGGCCTGACCAGCCCGGTGCAGCGGGCAGATGTGCTGCGCGCGGCGATTTTATATCTGCAAGGCGGCATCTATCTCGACATGGACACCGTGACCATCGCCTCGCTGCGCCCGCTGCTGACCGCGCCGCAATTTGTGGGCACGGAATATATTGTGTGGCCGCATTGGGTGCGCGCCTCACGCTCGCCCTTTGTGTGGGCGCGGCATCTGGCGCTGGATGTGCTGCGCAAGGCGCTGCGCATAATGCCGGGCGGCTGGCGCGGCTTTCGGCTTGTGGAGCGCTGGTATTTTCCGGGCGTGAATAACGCGGTGATGGGCGCGGCACTTGGCGCGCCGCTGTTTGCCGCCTATCTGCACGCCATGGTGGAACTGCCTGCTGCGCGGCGCACACAAGCCTACGCGCTGGGGCCGGATTTGCTGCAGGAACTGGTTGGGCAATTTCCCGCGGCGGCGCTAACCATCCATCAACCTGGGGTGTTTTATCCGCTGCCGCCCGAAATTTCCGAGCATTGGTTCCGCCCCAGGCGCCACGCAAACCTGGCCCGCGCCCTGCGCCCCGAAACACGGCTTGTGCATTGGTATGCCTCGGTCCGCAGCAAACCGTACATGGCGCAAATGAACCCGGATTACGTGCGCAAGCATGCGCAAAACCAACTCTATTGCGCGTTGGTTAATGCCGCGCTGCCCGGCGTGTAAGCAGCGCATGTCTGCCCCAATATGGGGCTAAGCCTTTGACTTATCAGAAGCCTCGCGTACTTGCGGCCTATCCGCCAAGCCTGTAGGGTAACAAATCATTCATACACGCGGATGGGCCAGCGTTTTTCAGGTAGGTGAGGTTTCACAATGGGAAGTAAGAGCGGCATCCGCATCGCGATCGCCGGCATCGGCAATTGTGCCAGCTCTCTGATCCAGGGCATCCATTACTACACGCCTGAGCGTTGCCTCCAAGATGTCATCGGCCTGATGCACACCGAAATTGGCGGCTACCGTCCGTGCGATATCGAGGTTGTGGCGGCGTTTGATGTGGATGCGCGCAAGGTGGGCCAAAATGTGCACCGCGCCATATTCGCCAAGCCCAACTGCACCACAGTGTTCCAGGCCGATATTCCCGATAGCGGCGTGATTGTGCAGATGGGCCAAGTGCTGGACGGCATTTCCGGGCACATGGACGATTACGCCGAGGACCGCACCTTTGTGAAAGCCGATGCGCCCGAACTCAGCAAGGCACAGATTGTGGCCGAGCTGCGCAGGAGCCGCGCCGATGTGCTGCTGAATTATATGCCCGTTGGCTCCGAGCAGGCCGCGCGCTTCTATGCCGAATGCGCGCTGGAGGCCGGGGTGGGATTCATCAACAACATGCCGGTGTTTATTGCCTCTGACCCGGAATTTGCCGCCCGCTTTGCCGCCCGCAATATCCCCATCATCGGCGACGACATCAAATCACAGCTTGGCGCCACCATTACGCATCGTGTGCTGACAGATTTATTCGCCAAGCGCGGCGTGAAGCTGCTGCGCACGTACCAGTTGAACACCGGCGGCAATACCGACTTTTTGAACATGAAGAACCAGGAGCGCCTGGCTTCGAAGAAAAAATCGAAGACCGAGGCCGTGCAGGCCGTCACCAAGGCGCGGCTGGAAAACGAGAATATCCATATCGGCCCCAGCGACTACGTGCCCTGGCAGAATGACAACAAGATCTGCTTCATCCGCATGGAAGGGCACGGGTTCGGCGATGTGCCGATGGATTTGGAACTGCGCCTCTCGGTGCAGGACAGCCCAAATTCCGCCGGCGTGGTCATCGACATGATCCGCTGCTGCAAAATCGCGCTCGAGAACGGCGTGGGCGGCGTGCTGGCCGGGCCATCCGCATATTTCTGCAAACACCCGCCGGTGCAATACACCGACGATGTGGCCCATGAGATGACGGAAGAGTTCATTGCCGCTTGCACGGCGGAAAAAGCCGCCGCCGCGGAATGAAATGTCTGATCGCCGCTGCCGGGCAAGGCACCAGGCTGCGGGAAAAAGGGGAGCTTAAACCGCTTATCCCGATAAAGGGCGTACCGCTTATTGAGCGCGTGATTACCAATGCGCGCGCGGGCGGGGTGGATGGTTTTTTCGCCGTCACCGGCTACCGGTCTGATGAATTGCAGGCGCGGCTGGGCGAGATTGCGGCGCGCGATGGCGTGGCGATTACGCGCATCTTCAACCGCAACTGGGACCGCGCCAATGGTGTTTCAGTGCTCGCCGCCAAGCAGTTTATCGACGAGCCGTTTCTGCTGACCATGTGCGACCATCTGGTGGACCCGGAAATTTTCCGCGCGCTGATTGCGGCGGGCACGGAGCCGGGAACGGTGACGCTGGCGGTGGATTTCAACATCGAGAACCCGCTGAACGACCCCGAGGATGTGACGCGGGTGAAGTGCGAGGGGAACCGGCTGAAGCATATCGGCAAGGTGATCCGCGACTTCAACTGCTTCGATACAGGGGTGTTCCTCTGCACGCCCATTATGTTCGATGCACTGATCGAGAGTCAGGCGCGGGGGGACGATTCCATCTCGGGCGCCATGAACGTGCTGGCGGAATGGGGCAAGGCGCGTGTGTTTGATATTGGCCGCCGGGTGTGGGTGGATGTTGATGACCCGGTGGCATTCGCCAAGGCCGAAAAGCTGCTCGAAGATGGGCTTCTATCGTAGAATTTCATGATGAGCGAGCCAGTCAAGCGCGCGGCGGAGATTGAGGAGCCGAGCAATCTTTACGTCATCCACCCGCTTTCGGCCTGGATTGTGCCGTATTGCGCGCGGGCCGGCATTACGCCCAACCAACTCTCGCTGGCCGGCATGGGCTGCGGCATCGCGGCAGGCGTGGCGTATCATTTCTATCCGCATACATGGTGCGTGCTGCTGGGCTTCGCGCTTATGTTTATCTGGCATGTGCTGGATGGCGCGGATGGCCAGTTGGCGCGCTACACGGGCAATTTCTCGGCCTTTGGCAAAATCGTCGATGGCATCTGCGATTATGTGACTTTCGCCGCCGTATATATCGGGCTTGCGCTTACGCTGGCGCGGTTTCATGGCGGCTGGGTGTGGGGCATCGCCATCCTTGCCGGGCTATGCCATGCGGTGCAGTCGGCGGCATACGAGCTGCAGCGGCAATATTACAACGTATATGGGCTGGGGCGGAAATCGGCCGCGCTGCCAGATTTGGAAGCTGCTGCCCCGCCCGGCGCGGCGGCATGGCTCAACCGTGTTTACACACGGGCGCAACTACTTATCGCGGGAGATGCGGCGCGTTTCCATGCACGCTTGGCGGCGGCGCTGGCGGCAAAGCCGGATGAGGCCAGCACCCTGCGGGCGCGTTATTGCGCCGCCTTTGCCCCCTCCATCCGCCGCTGGGCGCTGCTTTCGGCCAATATGCGAACCCTGGCGATCTTCCTGTTCGCCCTGGCTTCTGCGCCGCTGCTGTATTTTCTGTTTGAGGTTTTCGCCCTTACCGGGCTTCTGGCCTGGCTGCTGGTGGCGCAGCGGGCGCGCTATGCGGCATTTGCCTCAAACCTTTGAAGGCCGCTGCAAGCGCAAATGTGTGCGCCGCATTGCACGCGCGGCGATATAGCCAAGCAGCAATGAGGGCGCGAGCGCGGTGATGGGCGGCGGCAGGCTGATACGCTCGCCGAAATAGAAAAAAAGCTGCTGCGCCAGTTCAAACCCAATGCCGAGCAGCGCGCCGGTAAGCACCTGCCGCCCGGCGCTTTGCACACGCTGGGTATCAAACGCGAAGGGTGCCGCGGCCATCACCAAGGCCAGCAGCGAGAGCGGGATCGCCACCATGCTCCAGAAAGCCAGCTCATCCTCGGTAGCTTGCTGGCCGCCCAGGCGCAGATCGTGAATATATCGGAACAGATCGACCGGCGGCATGGTCTCCGGCGGTAATTGCAGCAGGCGCATATGCTGCGGCGTGACAATGGCGTTCCAGGTCAGGCTGGGCATTGTGGTGGTGACAAATTGCGTCCCCTGCACTTGTTTTTCGAGAACATCCTCAAGCCGCCAGCTTCCATCCGGTTCTATGCGCGCGCGCGCCGCGTGCAGGTAGCGCGTCAGGCTGCCATCATCGCCGAAGCTGTAAATATCGATGTCCTCAGGTTGTTTACCGAAGCCGAAATTCTGCACGTTGAGAAATTCGCGGCCGCGCGCCACCCAGAACCCGCCATAATGCAGCGCCGTCGCGGTATCGGAAAGGGCTGCCTGCTGCGTGCTTTGGGCGAGAAGCTGCGCGGTGGGGACAACATATTGCGCGATGAGGAACAGCACGAAGATGATGGGCGCGGAGAGCTTGAGCAACGCGCCGATGATGCGCGCCTGCGAAACGCCAAGGCTGCGCCAGGCTGTAAGCTCGGAATGGCGCGCCAGCACGCCCAATGCGAGCAGGCTGGCCAGCATCATGGCCACGGGGGCGAGAATGAGCACGCGCGAGGGCGCGGTGAAAATGGTGTAGATGAGAGCATCCCGCGCATCGTAATGCCCCTGCCCCACCAGCGAGAGCTGCTGCACGAAATCGAGCAGGCTGAACAGCACGGTAAGCCCAGCCATGGCCAGCAGGAAAATACGCAGGGTGAGAACGCCGATATGGCGGTCGAGTTGATTCATGGCATTGCCGCGCGGCGGGCAATGAGGCGTGCCAGGCGGAAGCGTATGGCACGCTCCTTGAACGCTGCCAGCACCAGCACGGCAAGCGCCATCGGCCCCCACCAAATACCGGGCCAGGGGGCAATTTGCCCTTGCTCCACCCAGGTGCGCGTGCTGGTGCAAAGCAGGTAATACCCCGCATAGATGAGGATGGCCGGGCCAAACCGGGCAAAACGGCCCTGGCGCGCCTCGGTGCGGCTGAGCGGAATGCCCATCAGCGCCAATAACAGCGTGGAGACAGGCGTGGAGAGCCGCCACTGCCACTCGGCAATATCGCGCGGGGCGGAGGATGTGGCCAGATGCCCCGTGCCGGCCGCCACGGGGCTGTAGCCAGGGGCGCCGCCTTTCTCGCTGGCCGGGTCCAGTTTCAGGCCCTTGGCGTCGAGAATCTGGTCGTTTTGCGGATTGCCGGGATCGATCTCGTACACATGAGCGTTGGAAAGAAAGACCTCCCGCTGCCCGGTGCCGTCGCGTTGCGGCAAGGGCGTGGCGGTTTGGGCGAAGATAACCTCGGTGTGGTTGCCCACCTTGCGGCGCACGAACACACCGCTTGCCGGGCCGCCGCGCCGGGCGCGCTGCGAGAGGAAGATGACACGGCCGCCATCCTGACTGGCATAGAAAATGCCGGGCTGCATGGCGTTGAGATCAACCCTGGTGGCGCCAAGCCAGGTGATTTTGTGCGAGGTGCTATAGGCCCAGGGCCGCGCCAGCATGGCCATGGCGCAAACAGCAAGCGCCGTAACCGTGGCAATGCCCAGCACCGCGCGCACCGCCCGCATGGGCGAGGCGCCGAGCGCCTGCATGGCGGTAACCTCACGGTCGGCATGCAAGCGGCTGAAGCTGAGCAGCACGGCGAAATACAGAGCGATGGGGATGAGCACATCCTGCGAAATTAGTAGCTTGAGACCGGCCAGCTCGAAAATAACCGAGGCCGGGAGCAGCCCGTTAGCGGGGTCCGCCAGACTGGAGGAGATGCTGTAGCCGCCGAAAAGGGCGCAGAGCACCGCCAAGATGACGGCAAACGGCCTGCCGATTTCCCGAGCCAGGTATTCGGTGATAATCAATGCCTTAAGTCATCCCCGCGGCCGCTTATTCCCCGGCCGGCGGTGGAATGCCGGAAGCGCGGGATGCTGCCATCCGTAAACACGCCCTTTGCAGGGCTGGGCTGCCCTTTAATTTATTTACGTTGCCAAGTATAGCGGAGGTTATCAATTTGTCATCCGCGCGGGTCCCGACTCGGTGTGGACATGCAAAGCTGGTACGTGAGCTAAACTGGCATATGGGCAAAAGGGGCTGACCCGAAACATGCAGGATTCTGGCGGCGATCTCCGGGAGATCATCTTCGAGACATTACGCGGCGCGCTGAAGCGGCCGGTGGAATTGTCCGAGCAAACGCATATTGTCGATGATCTGGGGCTGGATTCCGTGGCGGTGATGGATTTCGTCATGGAACTGGAAGACCGGCTGGATGTTTCCGTGCCGCTGGACCAGATTGCCGAGATTGAAACGCTGGGCGATTTGGTGAAGGCGCTGCGCGAGCTTATGGCGCGCGTTTAACCGCATGAGCCTGTTTGCCAAATATGCCCCGCTGGCGGCGCAATACCGCCTGTTGGAAGAGGCGGGCAGCAACCCGTTCAACGTCGCGTTCGAGACCATTCTTTCGCCCACCGAGGCGATTATTGGCGGGCGCACGACCTTGCTATTGGGCACGAATAATTACCTGGGCCTGACCTACGACCCGGCTGTAATCGCCAAATCGGTGGAGGCGGTGGAGCTTTCGGGCACCGGCACCACGGGGTCGCGCATCGCCAATGGCAGTTACGACGGGCATCGCGGGCTGGAGCAGGCGCTGGCCGATTTTTACGGGCGCCGCCATGGCATGGTGTTTTCCACCGGCTACCAGGCCAATCTGGGTATTCTCTCCGCGCTGGCGGGCAAGGACGACCATTTGATCCTGGATGCCGATTCTCATGCCAGCATTTACGATGGCGCGCGCCTGGGC
>JAKBCX010000043.1 GCA_021807465.1 Pseudomonadota bacterium
ACCGCCCCCGCCCGCCGCGCGGCCATTCTGCAAGGCTTCGGCACGGTGGTGCGCGCGGCGCTTGCCAAACACCCAGCCCTTACATTGCTGGAAGCCCCGCCCATTGCCCGCACCGCCATGGATGAAGAATGGGAGCGCCTGCCCAGCATCTTCACCTTCTCACTCCAGGCCCCGCACGAGCCTGCCCGCTGCCTTACTCCGGCGGAAGCCCGCAACGTGTATATGTGGCTGAACACCGACCTCTCCGCCTTGCTGCCGGAAAACCCCGCGCTTGCGGCGCGCATCTGCCATATCGGCCAGCCCGTGCCCCTGGCGCAGCCCGGCGGCGAAGGCCAGATGGGCGCGCTGCGCGTCTCCGCCGGGGCACGGCTCATCTCAGGCGAACCCTCGCACCGCCCGCTTGGCCCCAAAGCCCGCCTGGCGCGCGAATTTGCCGATCTCACCCTGGTGTTCGATAAAATCAGCCTCATCCTGCGCCACTGGCAAACGCTCAGCGCCGCCAACCCCAGCCCGGCTTATCGCCCGGACAACGCACGCCCCCGCGCGCTGGTGCCGTAAGATTCTCTACGGACCGGCGGGCAGCGGCGGCCCATAAAGCGCAATCACAATCCGCCCGCCTGCCTGCTGCACAAGCTGCGGCTGGCCAAATAGCTTCTGGTTGTCCTTGTAGTCTTTCTTCACGGCTTCGTTGGAACCTTGCCCGGCCAGCCCATACACGGCCCACACCCGCTTGCCCTCATTCACCGCCTTGGTAGCGCGCTTCAGGCTGTCATCGTGCTTGGCCAGCACCAGCGGGCGCTTATCGGCCGGCAGATACGTCGCCAACAGCTTGCTGGCGTAACGGTCGCTGAGAAACACCACATCACCCGGCTGCACATCCTTTGCCAGCATCTTCGCGGCAATATCCCAGCGCGGTTTTGTTTCGGCGCTGTAGTAGGGCAGCATATTCGCCAGCAGCAGCGCCCCTATGGCCAGCGTGGCCAAAACCTGCGCGCGGCGCGCCAGCCCGTCCAGCCAAGCCGCACTGCCTATGCCGGCCAAAATGGCAAAAGGCGCGGCACTCCATAAAATATAGCGCGGCAGCAAAATGGGTTGCCAGAACGAGATAAGGGTGAACGAAACCGGCAGCAGCAGCAACGAAATACCCAGCACCGCAAGCATAACCGGCCGCCGCCGCAGCCGCAGAATGGCACTGACCATCGCAACCGCCAGCGCCGCGTCAATCACCCAAACCAGCACATCCCCCTGCTGGTCCAGCACCCGGAACGAAACCGAATCCGCCAGATGCATGAAATAAACCGAGCCGAAGCTATACCAGAACCGCCCGAAATCCAGCGGCGGAATCCATGCCAGCGTCTTGACGAAGGCTTTTTGCTGGTAGATTTCCAGCCCCGCATAAAACGGCGCGGCCAGAACCAGAATCATCAAATCGGCCTTTAGCATGTTGCGCATGAACGCACCCTTGGCCTTACCCATCGCCACCAGCACAATGGCGATGAGATTGGCCGTAAGCAGCCATGGCAGGCTATCGGCCAGCACATCCGCCGCCGCCGCGGTGCCCAGAATAAAACACAGCCAGCCAGCCCGCGCATCCGGCGCGCGCAGCTTCTTCTCGGCGGCGGGCAAATCCTGCGCCAGCCGCACCATGCCGTATAACGCCACCAGAATCAGCGTCATCATCAGCGTGTAAGAGCGCGCCTCCTGCCCAAACGCCACCATGGTGGGCGAAAGCCCGAATATAAGCGCCGCCAGCACCGCCGCCAGCGGCCCGGCAACACGGCGGGCGATGATAAACACCAGCATAACCGCCAAGGCACCAAAAATGGCTGAGGGCAAACGCAGCCAAAATTGCGGGTCGCCCAGCCCCACCAAAGGCCGCAGCATCAGGAAGTAGCTCGGCATATGGTGGTTGTAGAAACTATTGAACACCAGCGCCGCTGGCTGCAACGAGGCCCGCTGCAGCGTAAACACCTCGTCCAGCCAAAAGGGCCGCGCCCCTAGCTGCGCCAGGCGCGGCAATAGCGCCAGCAAAAACACTAGCAACGGCCATTCCAGCCGCTTCATCCCGGCCAGCTTCATTTAGCCTCACGCCATGGTTTGCGCCTGCGCCTGCGGGGCCATTGGTTCCGGGCGCCAGTCCCGGAAAAAGGCACAGCCAATGGCGCCGGCAAGGTTTTGCAACTGTATCTGCACAAGGTCCAGATACTCGTGCAAGCCCGTGGCGAGAATATGGCTGAGCGATTTTTCCAGCAAAAACTCGCGAAGCATCTCCACCTGCTCCAGCGGCCCGGCGGCGGCCAACCCATAGTAGCGGCGCAAATCGTCCAGATGCAGCTCAATCCGGCGCACGCACAGCAGCACCGAGCGCGGGCTGGAAGAGTCGCGCAGCAAAAACTGCACCACATCCTCGGGCGAGAACGTGGCGCGCGCCCGGCGTTTGAAGGCATGGTAAACGGCGGCGGCGCGCAGCACGGCATTCCACTGCGTCAATTCGGCCATGCGTTTTTCCTCGCGCCCGCCGCGCGGCAGCAATCCGGTGTATTTAATGTCCAGCATGCGCGTGGTCTGGTCGGCGCGCTCCACCAGCCGCCCCAGCTCGTAAAAATACCAGCCCTGGTCGCGGTACAAAGTGCCTTCGGTAATGCCCGTATGCGCCTGCACCCCGTCCTTCAGTTTGGTGCACAGGCGCGAGAGCGCATCCCCCTCCAAATCCTCCGGCCCAATGCGCGACACAAAACGGTGAAACACGTTTATCTGCCGCCACATCTCCGTGCTTATCAGCGGCCGCAGCGTGCGCGCATTGGTCCGCGCCTCTTCCAGGCTGGCCGGCACCGAGGTCGGGTTACCCCTGTCCAGCAAATAAAACCGTTTTATATGCGCCGCATCGGCGGAAAACCCGCGTTCCTTGAAGCGCGCCTCATCGGCATTGATCTTGATCAGCCCCCACCAGGCATCAGCCTCAAAACCCGGACTTTCAAAACTCTGCGTCACATCTATCAGCCGCGCCATGTTCTCCACCCGCTCCAAATAGCGGGCCATCCAGAACAGCCCCTCGGCATCACGCGCCAATAATCCAGGGTCGCGCATCTGGGTACTCATGCAGCACCTCCTTCCGCCGCGAAATTCTCAGCCAGTACCCAGGTATCTTTCGACCCGCCGCCCTGCGACGAGTTCACGATCAGCGATCCGCGCTTCATCGCCACGCGTGAAAGCCCGCCCGGCAGCACCCAGCTTTCCTTGCCCGTCACAATAAAGGGCCGCAAATCCAAATGCCTTGGCCCAATCCCCTCTTCAGCCAGGGTCGGCCCCACGGAAAGCCCGATCATTGGCTGACTGATCCAGTTGCCGGGGTCGGCCAAAATCGCGGCACGCGAGGCTTCCAGCTCCTCCTTGCTCGCGCGCGGGCCGATGGTAATGCCATACCCGCCCGACTCGCCCACTGGCTTGGTCACCAGCTTGTCCAGGTTCTCCAGCGTATATTTCAGCCCCTGCGCCTCGCGGCAGATATGCGTATCCACGTTTTTGATGAGCGGCTCCTCGCCCAGATAGTACTTAATAATGCGCGGCATATAGGCATAAACCGCCTTATCATCCGCCACGCCCGTGCCCACCGCATTGGCAATGGCCACATTCCCCGCGCGCCACGCGCCAATCAGCCCCGGCACACCCAGCATGGAGTCCGGGCGGAATACCAGCGGGTCCAGGAAGTCGTCATTCAGCCGCCGGTAGATGGTATGCACCGGCTTCAGCCCCGCCGTGGTGCGCATGAACACGCGGTCATCCTCCACCACCAAATCCGCGCCCACCACCAGCGGCACGCCCATCTCGCGCGCTAGAAACACATGCTCGAAATAGGCGGAATTATAAATGCCAGGCGAGAGCAGCACCACTTGCGGATCATCCCCGCCCCGGGCAGGCGCCACCTCGGCCATGGCGGCGCGCAGGCGGCGGCCATAATCATCCACCGGACGCAGCTTTATGCCCGCCATCAAATCGGGGAAGGCCCGCAGCATCAAATGCCTGTTCTCAATCACGTAGGAAACACCAGAGGGCGTGCGCGCATTATCCTCCAGCACGCGAAAATCCCCCGTCTCGTCACGGATAATATCGATGCCGCAAATATGCGCATACGTGCCGTAGGGCACGGGAAAATCCTGCATCTCCGGCCGGTAATTGGAATTTTTATAGACCAGCTCACCCGGAATCACGCCGTCCTTCACTACGCGGCCTTTGGTATAAATATCCCCCAGAAACGCATTCAGCGCCGCCACGCGCTGCTTGCAAGCGCGCTCCAGCAAATCCCACTCCGGCGCCGTCAGCACGCGCGGAATGCAGTCAAACGGCAAAATCCGGTCAATCGCGGTGGCATCGGAATAAACGGTAAAGGTAATGCCCAGATCAATCAGGTCATTCTGTGCCGCATCGGCCCGCGCGCGCAAATCGGCCAGCCCAATCCGCCCAAGCCGCTCCGCCAGCATTTGCGGCACCGGCCCAGCATCGGGGCGCTTTGCGGTCAGCTCGCAAAAAAAGCGCCCAGGGTCATATTCCGGCCAAAGGCTGTTGAAAATCTCACTCACTGCAGAAGCTCCGGGTAGGTTTGGTCTTCGGGCCGGCGGTCATGGCATTGTTCTTGTGCACGGCATGCCGGAATTCGCGCCATGTCTGTTCCTGGCGTGTCAGGTTCCGCTTCCACCGCAACACGCCTCATCGAAGCATGACCCATTCTTGCCGCCATTTCGCCATGTCTTCCGCCAAGCTGCCCCCAAAACGAGTTTTCCCGCAAGCCCCAACCGGGCGGCTTGCACAATGCACCATGCAAGCCCTGGACCAGAAGGAATTTGCGCGGGAGAACAAAGCATTCGCGGTAGGCACCCGCGCGCCTCTCTGTTAAGCCTGCTGCAATGCAAACCGCGCCTCCCGCCTGCGACGAAATGGTAGACCGCAACGGCCGCATCCGCGCGCCCTGGTCGCCCATCATGGCGGCGGCGCGCGAGCTGGGGCCAGAGGAGCTGAACCGCCGCGCCCTGGCCCTCAACCGGCAAGCCAGCTTGGCCGTCTCATCCGGCAACCTCGCTCAGCGCCTGTACGACCCCCTGCCTTTGCTGCTTACCGCACCTGAATTTTCCTTCCTGGAAGCCGCCGTCAGGCAGCGCGCCACATTGCTCAGCCGGGTGCTGGAAGATTTATACGGCCCGCAAACCCTGCTGCGCTCCGGCGCCATCCCGCCCGCCCTGGTGCTGGGCGAGCCGCATTTCCTGCGCCCGTTGCACACGCAAACACCACTTTCCACGCCCCGCCTCGCGCTTTTCGCAGCAGACATTGTGCGCGGGCCAGACGGCATTTTCAGCCTGCTGCACAGCCATACCGGCATCATCCCCGGTCTCGGCCATGCGCTCAGCCTGCGCCGCCAAGCCTCATCGAACCTGCCGGAACTCCTCCGCGCCGGCGGCATACGCTCGCTGCGCCCGGCGCGTGAGCTGCTGACAGACCATGTGCGCCGCCAAGCCGCGGGCGGGCTGGTGGCCGTGCTCTCGGGCGGCGCCGGCACGGCCGCCGAGGCAGATTTGGTGGATGATGCGCTGCTGGCCCGGGCGCTTGGCGTGCTGCTCATCGAGCCAGGCGACCTCGCCACCCGCAATGGCGCACTGCACATGAAAACATTGAGCGGCCTGCTCAACATCGCCACCCTCATCCGCGGCGTATCGGGCATCGACCTCGACCCGCTGGAGCAGGGTGGCCGTCCGGGCACGGGCATTGCCGGGGCCTTTGGCGCTATACGCGCCGGGGTGCTCGCCATGCTCAACGCGCCCGGCACAAACCTCGCCGCCGCCCCCGTTTTGCGCCCCTATATCGATAATCTATTCCTCCCGCTGCTCAACGAACCAGCCTTGCTGCCCCCGGCCGCTGCCGATTCCCTGGCTCAGGCGTCCAACGCCCCTTTCATTGCTCCCGGCGGGCAAACCCCCGCACCGGTCTGCTTCCGCCTCTTCGCCTGGCACGATGGCGAGACCTGGCAGGTTCTGCCCGGCGGGCTGGGCGTGCCACTGCCCGGGCAGGACAGTGGCAGCCTCGGCCTCAAAGACCTATGGGTGCTGGAAGAGCAGGATGAGCCAAGCCACACCGCCGGCGCCGCCCCGGCTGAGCCGCGGGAGCATGTTAATTTCCTCTCTGCCACGCATCTGCCCTCGCGCCTGGCCGATAATCTGTTCTGGCTCGGCCGCTCGGTGGAGCGGCTAGAGGCCGCCTGCCGCCTGCTCATACTTACAAGGCCGCGCCTGGAATCCGGCACCTCGCTGCCGCGCGATATGGCCGAGCGCGCCCTGCTGACCAAATGCCTCGCCCAGGCCGGGCTGCTGCCTGCTGAATTATCGGGCGCCACCGTCTCCGGCCGCCTGCTGCGTGAAACCTTGCACCGCCGCCGCCCCGTGGCCGGGTTGCTGAAAGAAGTGGGGCGGCTGGTCAACGCCTCGGCCGAGCGCCTCTCCCCCACCATGCTGGCCACGGTGCGCTTCGCCCTGCAGCAGGCCATCGACTCGCTGCCCAACGAGGACACCTCGCTGCCCACCATGCTCAGCTTCGCCGCCACCTTCGCCGGCATCGCCGCCGAGAACATGGTGCGCGATGGCGGCTGGCTGTTCCTGGAAATGGGCCGCCGCCTGGAGCGCGGCGAAACCCTGGCCGAATCGCTCGCCATATTGCTGGATGCCCCGCCCGAGCGGCTACAACCCGGGCTGGCCCTGGGGCTGGAACTGGCCGATTCCGTGCTCAGCTACGATCTGCGCTATGCTGGCGTGCTCGCCCCCGGCCCGGTCTTCGCCCTGCTTTTGGCCGATAGCGGCAATCCCCGCGCCCTCTCCTACCAATGCGCCGCCCTGCGCGCCTGCCTGGAGCGCCTGGGCGCCGACGACGACGCCGAGGCCGCCCGGCAATTACAGCTCGATGTCGCCAACCTCGCTGGCACCGTCACCGGCCTGCGCCCGGCTTTGTCCGCCGCCGCCGCCAAGCTGCGCCTGCTGTCAGACCGCGTGCACCGCCGCTTCTTCACCCTGCTGCCCGAGGCCCACACCCTGGACGACGGCGAAATACTGGAAGCCGCGCAGTAAACATGACCCTCTACCGCCTGCACCACAGCACAATTTACGACTATGCAGAGCCGGTCGTGCTCGGCACGCATTACATGCATTTGCTGCCGCGTGAGCGCCCAGGGCAAATGGTGCGCGAGGCGCATCTGGAAATTTCTCCCGCGCCGGAAACACGGCGTGACGAGGTGGATTATTTCGGCAACCCCACCACCACTGTCTCGCTCGCCGGGGCGCATAAGCAATTCGCCGTCAATCTCAGCGCCACGGTCGAAGTTAACCAGCCCGCACCGCCACCGGCTGAGGAAACGCTGCGCTGGGAAGCCATAGCCGCCAAAGGGCTGCACGAACCGGATGTGGCGGAATATTGCCTGCCCAGCCCGCTGGCCGCGCCGCAGAACGAAATCGCCGATTATGCCGCCGTCAGCTTCCTGCCCGGCCGACCCATGCTCGCCGCTTTGCTGGAACTCACCCAGCGCATCTATAACGAAATGACCTACAAGCCGGGCGTCACCAACAACTGCACCACGGCGGCGCATATCCTCACCACCCGTACCGGCGTGTGCCAGGACTACGCGCATTTCATGATCGCCTGCCTGCGCGCCCTCGGCCTGCCGGGGCGCTACGTGTCGGGCTATCTACGCACCACTCCGCCGCCGGGCCAGGAGCGGCGGCGCGGCGCAGACCAAAGCCATGCCTGGGTCTCCTCCTGGCTTGGCCCCGAGGCAGGCTGGGTGGACCTCGACCCCACCAATAATCTGCTGGTGGCTGACGAGCACGTCACCCTGGCCTGGGGCCGGGACTTCGCCGATGTGTCCCCCTTACGCGGCATCATCCTGGGCGGCGGGCGCCACTGGCTGAAGGTTGGGGTGGATTTGGAGCCGGTGCTTACCTAAGCGCCAGATTTAACAAATTAAATTTATTAAATCTGGAAAAAACATCAGAAAATCTGATTAATCAAATCGTCGCCAATCCCAAACCCCAGACCGGCAACCATGGCCTGGCCAAAACCAGAATGGAATAATCCGCCGAGCATACCGCCCTGCTGCTGCGGATAATAACCCCGCTGCGGATATGATTGCTGCGGCTGCTGGTATTGCGGCTGATTGCCCCACGGCTCGGTCTGCGGCACGGTTTGCGGCAGCGATTGCTGCACATGCTGCTGCGCCTGGGCATCGGCGAAATTATGCAGCGCGCCCAGCAAATTCGTCACCTGATTCTGCTCCGCCTGTATGGCCAGCGCGATGCTTTTCAGGTCCAGCAGCCATTCCCGCGCGTTCTGGTCGCCATCCTGCGCCGCCTTTTGCAGCTTCTGGGCCAGGTTCTGCAACTCGCCCACAGTCTGCTGGGCCTGGGATTGCAGCTGGTTATACTGATTGTCGATCGTTTGGATGTCCATATGACCCTCCTTTGCGAGGGCCATATAGCACGGAATCAGGACGTTA
>JAKBCX010000044.1 GCA_021807465.1 Pseudomonadota bacterium
TTCTCCAGGTAATTGTTGATATAATCCGCGACACCCTGTTCAAGCGTGACGAATTGGTGATTGAAGCCCAACTTACGCAGCCGTGCCATAGGCGCTTGTGTAAAAGATTGATACTGGCCGCGCAGTGCTTCCGGCATGTCGATATATTCAATCCGCTCGGGCTGGCCGCAGGCGGCGTACACGGCGCGGGCCAGGTCGGCATAAGAGCGCGCGATGCCGGTGCCGAGATTATAGATACCCCCAACCTGCGGCACGTTGATGAGGAATTTCAGCGCCGCCACTACGTCATCCACATGGATGAAGTCGCGCTTCTGCTCGCCATCGGTAATATCCGCGCGGTCGGATTTGAACAGCCGCACCGGGCCGCCCGCGCGCAGCTCATCGTGCTTCACCTTTACCACCGAGATCATGTTGCCCTTATGGTATTCATTAGGGCCGTAGACGTTGAAGAATTTCACGCCCGCCCAGGCGGGTGGGGTAGGAGCTTGGTTTTTCACTTGGCGCGCGACCCATAAATCGAAGGCGTGCTTGCTCCAGCCGTAGAGGTTGAGCGGCGTGAGCTTGTGCAGGGCGGAAAGGGACATATCATCGTCGAATCCGTTCGCGCCATCGCCATAGGTGGCGGCAGAGGAAGCGTAGATGAAGCGCACCCGGCGCTGTGCGCACCAGCTCCACAATTTCTGACTCAGCGTGACATTGCTGTGCCAAACCAGATCACCGTCCCGTGCCGTGGTCTCGGAGATGGCGCCGAGATGTACGATGGTGGAGAGGCGGAGGTCCTCGGAGAGAAACTCGTCCAGCGATTCGGGGCGCAATATGGCGGCTGGCGGGTGGTGCAGCAGGTTGCGCCATTTGGCGCCTTCCTGGCCCAGCCAGTCGCAAATTATCACCTCCTGCCCCTCGGCGGCTAGTGCCGCCTGGAGATTAGAGCCAATAAACCCAGCGCCACCCGTGACCAGTATCATAGGCCGCGTTATATGGAGTTGCATCACGAGAGAGAAGGCCCTGCCCATGACTGACCGTCCGAAAATTTTCGATGACCTGGCCGGCGTTGCCGGTGGCGCCATTTCAGTGCTGGCGGGGCTGCGCGAGGAAATGGCCTCAATGACCAAGGCCAGGGTGGAGGAGGCTTTGCGCCGGCTCGACCTTGTGCGGCGCGAGGAGTTCGAGGCCATGGCGGAGCTGGCGCGCCGGGCGAAGATGCAGGCCGACGCCCTGGAGCAGCGCCTGGCCGCGCTGGAGGAGGCCAGCAAAAAGGAAGGCGGCCCCGCCTGAAAATTCAAGCCGCGGAATTCATTAGTGTGCGTATTGTATTCACACAAACGTGATTCCCTGTGTGGCGCTTAAGGCTTGAACCGGAACAGAAAATCATCTTTTTGTCCGGTGTGATCGGCGCCCAAAACGGCCGCCGCCGGAGAGGCGATATGCAAGCACATTTGGTCCTGCGCCCTTGGGCGGGCGCACGCGAGCAAGGCCGCATGGGCGTTGCCCGCTTGTTATTGATTATGCAGTTCAGCCTCGTGCTATGGCCAGCGGCTATACGCTTGGCGCGGCGGGTAGAACTGGAAGGAAAGAAACAAAGGCTGCTTGATATACTGGCAGAGACCAATGCTACCCCGCTGCCCCAAAGGCTGGCCCTGCTTAACGAGACGCGCGAGGGGCAGATTTTGCCCGGGTAAATGGAAAACATGGAAAAATTGTCATTTTTGCATTACCATGGACCATGGCGTGTTAGTGATGTTGAGAAAAATGTCACTTTGAGATAATTCGTTTATAATCAATAAATTAACTTTTGCTGTACAAGGTCCAATCCGGGAGATTTTCAGGGACTGTCTAAATTAAGATGTAGCCTGCAAAATCGAGCCGATTTTTGACGGGGCTTTGAATGGGCTGATTTTCCAAGATAATTCTGCCGGATGAATGTTCTTGACGTTTGGTTAATCGCGGAACAAGATAACTCTATTGTTAGGGTTATGCGTATGAATAGTCTGAAAATGGCAAGAATATTCCCCTTTATGGTTCTGTTTGCCCAGGGCCGTCCAGTTGCCGGGGGGATTGCCTTTCTGCTCCAGCTTTCGCTGGTTTTCTGGCCCGTTGCGTCGCGCTGGGCCTATGTTTCTCATGAGCGCATGGGCATTGAGCGGCTGCTGAATGAACTTTCGGAGTCCAATAAGCAGGCCGGCGACCCGTATGGCCGCACGCCCAAGAAATTCCGTCAGATCGCATAAGGGGCAGCCATTCTGCCGCAGGAAGATGATGCGGCCCGCTTCGTCCGCGCCCATACTGTAATCGGAGCCTCGGTGCTGCAACCGGGGCTCAAATTATATCTGGCAAGCGAGATCACCCCGCTATGGCAGGCGACCGAGGCGTTCCTATCTGCCCGCAACATGGCGCCGCCTTTCTGGGCTTTTGCATGGCCGGGCGGTGAGGCGCTGGCGCATTATATTGCCGGTCATCCCGAGCTTGTGCGAGGGAAAACAGTGCTGGATTTTGCCGCTGGCGGTGGTATTGCCGCGCTGGCCTGCGCCCGCGCCGGGGCTGCCCGTGTTGAAGCAGCCGAGATAGACCCGCTGGCCGTGGCGTCTATGCGGCTGAATGCGGAGGCGAATGGCCTCACCATCCACCCGTTGCTGGGCGATATTGTCGGCACGGCTTGCCGCTGGAATCTTATTCTGTGCGGAGACGTATGTTACGAGGCGCCGATGACGCGCCACATCATGCCCTGGCTGCAAGCCTGCGCGGCGCAAATTCCGGTTGTTATGGCCGATCCGGGACGCAGCTATTCCCCTAAGGACGGATTTGAAATTATTGATGAAATTGAAGTTCCTACCAGTTTGGAGCTGGAGGACTCGGCCTCGCGCCTCGTGCGGCTGCTGCGCCTTACACCGATACGTAATAAGACATCGGTACAGCATTATTGACTGGTCCCGGTCCTGGGACTAACGCACCTGCACAAAATTGCTCAAACGGCGAAGGAAGGTTTCCGATGAAGGATGTCCGCGAAGCCCTGATGGTGGGGCGCAATACGGAGGGGAAGCTGGTCCGCCGGCCTATTTCCCCGTTCATGCTTGGCAGCGCCTACCAGTTCCAGATGTCATCCGCGACATCGATTCTGCACCGTATTACCGGTGTGGGGCTGGGCCTCGGCACGCTGCTGTTCACCGCCTGGCTGGTGGCTGCCGCGGCGGGCGACTCGGCCTTCTCGCTAGTGCAGGCGCTTCTGGCCTCCTGGGTTGGGTTGTTCGTCCTGTTCTGCTTCACCCTGTCGCTGTTCTACCATTTCTGCAACGGCATCCGCCATCTGGCCTGGGACGTGGGCAAGGGCTTCGAGCTGCCCGCCATGCACCGCAACGGCGCGCTGGTGATCGCCGCCACCATCATTTTAACCGTGGCCTTCTGGGTCATCGCTTTCCTTATCGGGTGAGTCACATGAGCAGCAAGGATACCGCCCCCTCCATTCATATCCGCCGTTCGCCGCTGGGCCGCGCCCGCGGGCTTGGCGCCGCTAAAGCCGGCTCGCACCATTGGTGGGTGCAGCGCCTCTCCGCCGTGGCGCTGCTGCCGCTGGTGCTCTACTTCATCGTCTCCGTGCTGATGCTGAAGGGCGCCGACCATGCCGCCATGGCCGCCTACATGGCTGAGCCATGGAATACCGTCCTCTTCATAGCTCTCATCGCCGCCCTGTTCTCGCACCTCGACCAGGGCATGCAGGTGGTGCTGGAGGACTATATCCGGACGGATTCAACACGCCTGACCGTGCTGATGCTCGTCAAGGCGGTCATTGCCCTGCTGGCGCTGGCCAGCCTTATCTCCGTCCTTAAACTCGCCTTCTCGTAACGGAAGACTGCGCACATGAACGCGATCCCAAATCTCTCCAACGGCGCCTATAACGTGATCGACCACACCTACGATGTGGTGGTCGTCGGCGCTGGCGGCTCCGGCCTCCGCACCACGCTCGGCATGGGCGCGGCCGGCCTCAAAACTGCTTGTATCACCAAGGTTTTCCCCACCCGCTCGCACACTGTCGCGGCGCAGGGCGGCATTTCCGCCGCGCTAGGCAATATGGGCGAGGATGATTGGCGCTGGCACATGTACGACACCGTGAAGGGGTCGGACTGGCTGGGCGACCAGGATGCCATCGAATATATGTGCCGCGAGGCCGTGCCCGCGATTCGCGAGCTGGAACATTTCGGCATGCCCTTCTCGCGTACCGAGGATGGCAAGATCTACCAGCGCCCCTTTGGCGGCCACATGAAGGATTACGGCAAGGAACCGGCCATGCGCGCCTGCGCCGCGGCCGACCGTACCGGCCACGCCATGCTGCACACGCTGTACCAGCAGAGCCTGAAGCATGAGGTGGAGTTCTTCGTCGAATATTTCGCGCTCGACCTCATCATGGACCAGGAAGGCGCCTGCCGTGGCGTGATGGCCTGGTGCCTGGAGGATGGCACCATCCACCGCTTCCGCGCCCAGACGGTGGTGCTGGCCACTGGCGGCTATGGCCGCGCCTATCTTAGCTGCACCTCCGCCCATACCTGCACGGGCGATGGCGGCGGCATGGTTATCCGCGCCGGCCTGCCGGTGCAGGATATGGAATTCGTGCAGTTCCACCCCACGGGCATCTTCCCCGCCGGCTGCCTTATTACCGAAGGTGCACGCGGTGAAGGCGGCTACCTTACCAATTCGGAAGGTGAGCGCTTCATGGAGCGTTACGCGCCGACGGCGAAGGACCTGGCCTCGCGCGATGTGGTGTCCCGCTCCATGACCATCGAGATTAACGAGGGCAGGGGCGTTGGCCCGCACAAGGATCATATCCTGCTGCACCTTGAGCATCTCGGGGCCGATCTTCTGCATGAACGCCTGCCCGGCATTTCCGAGACGGCGCGCGTGTTCGCTGGCGTGGATGTGACCAAGGAGCCTATCCCGGTTCTGCCGACAGTGCATTACAACATGGGCGGCATTCCCACGAACTACCATGCCGAAGTGCTGCGCCCCACGCCGGAAAACCCGGATGCCGTGGTGCCGGGCCTGATGGCCGTGGGCGAGGCGGCTTGCGTGTCGGTGCATGGCGCCAACCGCCTGGGAACCAACTCGCTGCTCGATCTGGTGGTGTTCGGCCGTGCTGCCGCGCACCGCGCCGCCGAAATCGTCAAGTCCGGTGCTACCCAGGCCCCGCTGCCGGCTGGTGCTGGCGATGCCTCACTGGCCCGGTTCGATGCCACGCGCCATGCCAAGGGCGGTACGCCGGTGGCGCAGTTGCGCGACCAGTTGCAGCGCACCATGCAGGCCCATGCAGCCGTGTTCCGCAACTCCAAGAGCTTGACCGAAGGTGTGGGCAAGATGGAGAAGCTGTGGGGCGGTATGAAGGATATGGGCGTGTCCGACCGCTCGCTGATCTGGAACTCCGACTTGATGGAGGCGCTGGAGCTGCAGAACCTGATGGGCAACGCCGCCGCTACCATGGTGGGCGCCGAAGCCCGCAAGGAAAGCCGCGGCGCCCAGGCGCATGACGATTTCCCCGAGCGCGACGACCATGAATGGATGAAGCACACGGTGGCACAGGTGCATGATGACGGGAAGGTGGACCTCACCTACCGGCCGGTGAAGATGAAGACACTGACCAATGAAGTGTCTGTGTTCCCGCCCAAGAAGCGCGTGTACTAAGGAAGGAGCAGAACAATGGCTGAATTTACGCTTCCTGCGAATTCGAAGGTTGGGGTGGGCAAAACCTACAAAGCCCCCGCTGGCGCCACGCGCGTGAAGGAGTTCAAGGTTTATCGCTGGAACCCGGATGACGGGAAGAATCCGGTGATGGACACTTACGAGGTCGATCTCGACAAATGCGGGCCGATGGTGCTCGACGCGATCATCAAGATCAAGAACGAGATCGATGCCTCGCTCACCTTCCGCCGCTCCTGCCGCGAGGGCATTTGCGGCTCCTGCGCGATGAACATTGACGGCACCAACACGCTGGCCTGCCTCAAGCCCATCGACGAGGTGAAGGGCGAGGTGCGCATCACCCCGCTGCCGCATATGCCGGTGGTGAAGGATCTGGTGCCCGACCTCAACCAGCCTTACGCGCAGCTCCGTTCCATCGAGCCATGGCTGCAGGCCGAGACGGCCCCGCCGCCGGATGCCGAGCGCCTGCAATCGAAGGAAGAGCGCGCCGAGTTGGATGGTTTGTGGGAGTGCATTCTGTGCTTCTGCTGCTCCACCTCATGCCCCAGCTACTGGTGGAATGGCGACCGCTATCTCGGCCCCGCCGTGCTGCTGCAGGCCTATCGCTGGATCGCCGATTCCCGCGACGAAGCCACTGGCAAGCGCCTGGATGCCTTGGAAGACCCCTTCAAGCTCTATCGCTGCCATACCATCATGAACTGCACCCAGACTTGCCCGAAGGGTCTCAACCCGGCCAAGGCTATCGGCAAGATCAAGCAGCTTATGCTGGAACGCCAGGGCTAAGGCGGCTTCCCCAACCAAAAACCCGCCAGGAGCGCTGCTCTTGGCGGGTTTTTTAACCGCAGGCCTGCGCCACCATGGGGCCGAGGGCTTTGTAATCCGGGGCCTTGGGGCTGTTATGGCGCCAAGCCAGGGCCAGGGTACGCCAGCCCCCCGCGCCGTCGAGGCGCCTGATTTCGACGCCAGTGCCGCGTGCAAGCCCGGCTTCCACCGCCAGGCGGGGCAGCAATGTAACGCCCAGCCCGCCTGCTACCATTTGAATGAGCGTGTGCAGCGAAGTGGCGGCGAAGCGTTGCTCGCGCCCGGCCACCGCGCCACAGACGGAAAGGACCTGGTCGCGCAGGCAATGGCCGTCCTCAAGCAGCAGGAATTGCTCGGCGGCGAGGTCCGCCACCGCCACGCGCTCGCGTGCCGCCAGCACATGGCCGGGTGGCAGGGCTGCCAGAAATTCGTCGCGCGCCAGAGGGATAGATTCGGTGCCCGCGCAGGCGCATGGCTCGGCCAGCAGCAGAACATCGAGATGTCCATCCTCGAGCTGTTCCAATAGCCGCTCCGTCTGGTCTTCTCGCAAGAAGAGCTTGAGCGCCGGAAACCCGTCCCGCAGGGCGGGCATGAGTTTGGGCAAAAGGAACGGCCCGACGGTGGGGATTATGCCCATGCGCAGCGGGCCGGACATGGGGGCGCGCGCGGCATCGGCGGTTTCCGCCACGGCGGTAAGGGCGGCAAGGGCGGCACGGGCTTTGCTCACAAGCTCTAGCCCCAGCGGGGTGAATACGGCGTGTTTGGGGGCGGAGCGGTCCAGGATTTGCGCATCGAGCTGGCGCTCTAGCGCCAATATGCCGGCGGACAGGGTAGATTGAGACACGGCACAGGCCGAAGCGGCGCGGGAGAAATGCCCGGTCTCGGCCAGGGTGACAAGGTAGCGGAGTTGCTGCGGTGTGGGTAAGGGTGTCATCGGCCAATCCGCTGAAGTGAGCGAAAAGAATTGACTAGACCGATTGTCCTGACATGGCAAATGGATCAGGCGGGTAACACGACCTCGCCTTGCTTCCAGCATAGCGGTGCGTGCGCCAATACGTGTTCCATGCCGAGCCTGCCGTAAAGGTGAGGGAATAATTGCCCGCCGCGTGAAACTTCCCAACGCACGGCGTTACCCAGGCGGGCGAGGTCAATCGCCAGAACGAAAAGCCCATCCTGGCCGGCGAAATGCTTTTGCGCTGTGCTGGTTAGCTGTGCCGCGCTGGAGAGATGGATGTAGCCATCGGAAATATCCACGGGCGCGCCGCCGAACTGCCCTTGGCGCAGGGCGGCGAATTGCGGCGCGGTAAGTATTTTATAGGCGGTATCATCCATCCGCTGGCAAATCCTCGAACAAATCCTCGCTTCGGCCAATGGTCAGGCAGATGAGCGTCTGGTTGAGGATGGTATAGGCGATTTGGCCGAAGGTCACAGGGCCAGTGATTCGCGGCGCGGGGCTAAACGCAGGGCCTGACTGGCTGGCGAAATAATGGTGCAGGACGCAGATGCAGGCGTGTGCCGCATGGGGCAATTCCATATCCGCGGCGATGCGGGCAAATTCCGCGCTATAGTCCGGTATTTCTTCGGCAAACCGGTAGGTGAGCGATGCCGATACCGGGGTGAGAAAAGTGACGGCGCCCTCGCTGGCATCGTGGACCAGGATTGCGGCATTGATCAACGCTCCATCCTGGTCGGCCACCAGGGGAAGGCGCTTGTCTATGCCGTGCTCTTCCATGTAACGCGCCAGATTGCCGGATGCGCCGCCGATCATGCATTCATATGAATGGTATTGGCCAGACCGGAAGAAGCGTATGTCTGGCCCATGGCCCGGGGTGAACAGGTTGGCGATGTGCAGTTGTGCGAAATACTGAGCTGGCAGGCTAACATAGAGTACGGCCGCGCGTTCAGCATGCGGTTGA
>JAKBCX010000045.1 GCA_021807465.1 Pseudomonadota bacterium
TGCTCACCGCCGCTACTTTTTTGGCATCGGTGGTAATTTCGCGCAGCGCCAGGATGACGAAAGCGTTTTCCGCATCGTCCTCCGATAATGCCAGCACGGCCTGCGCGGCCTCGGCTCCGGCGCGGCGCAGCACGTCCAGCTCGGTGGGGTCGCCTTTTACAATCTCGGCCGCGCCGAATTTCAGGCTCTCATCATCGCTGATGACGATGACGGACTGATCGCGATGCAGCAGCTCGCGTACCGTGTTGTAGGCCAGCGGCCCGTGCCCGGTGACGATGTAGTGATTGACCCGTTTCATGCGCTTTCTCTGCGGTTCTATAATGCGGCTGAGCCGGCCTTGCACAAGCGGCCCCACCACGGCGGTGAGCGAGGTGACGAACACGGTGATGCCGACAACGATGAGCGATATGACGAAGAGCCGCGCATCGTCGGTTTTAGGCGTTATATCGCCATAGCCAACCGTGGACATGGTGACGACCGTGAAATACGCCGCCTGCGGCAGGGTTACGATGGGCGGCGAGAAACCCTGGCCGAGAATGAAGGAGCCAAGCACGCCATAAACCAGAAGCAGAATGCTGGCCGCCACGGCAAACAGCGTGCCCGCGGCAAGCGAGGAACGCTGGAAGGCGCGGCCCGAGAGGGCAATAACGGCGAACAGCGCCGCCACATAAATAACGGCGCTGGAGTGCCAGGGCAGGTGGCGGTAAAACAGCATGATGGCTAGCTGGGCGCCCGAGAGGAGCAGCGCCGAAATCCACCCCATGCGCGAGCGCAGCAGAAGGCCGATGGCCGTGAAAAGCTCCAGCGTGCCCACAGCCGCGGCGGGCACGCCTTTCAGGATAAGGGCGGGTACGTCGTTGCCGATAGGGTGCAGCGCATTGAAAAGGCCATTGAGCTGCAGATGGAAATATTCGTGCAGATAGGCGCGGATGCTGGGTAGTAGAGACATAGCGCCCGCAACTCCCACCGCCAGTGCCAAGGGCACTTGCGGAAACCAGAGGTCTAGCCTGGCCCGGCGGTAGGCACGCCAGAACCAGGGTTCCAGCGGTTTGGCGAAGCTGAGCCAGCGTTTCACCGGGACGCTCCGCGCCTTGCCACTGGCCTAGGCCGCGATCTCGACCTTGAAGCTCTCGATAACCGTGTTGGCGAGCAGCTTGCGCGCCATCTCCTCGGCGGCGGTTTTGGCGGCGGCGGGGTCGGTTTCGGCCAGTTCCAGCTCGATCACCTTGCCTGCGCGCACTTCGCCCACCTGCCCAAAGCCCAGCCCGTGCAGCGCCTGGCCAATGGCCTTGCCCTGCGGGTCGAGCACGCCGTTCTTGAGCATTACCGTTACCACAGCCTTCATTGCATCGTCTCCGGGCCTTGCAGGTCGCGCGATCCGGCCTCGGGCAGAATGCCCAGGCGCCGTGCCACTTCCTGGTACGCTTCCTCAATCTTGCCGAGGTCGCGGCGGAAGCGGTCCTTGTCCATCTTCTCGTTGGTTTTGCTGTCCCACAGGCGGCAATTATCGGGGCTGATCTCGTCCGCCAGCACGATGCGCATATCCTCATTCTCGTACAGCCGGCCGAATTCCAGCTTGAAATCGACCAGCATGATGCCAACGCCGAGGAACAGGCCGGTGAGGAAATCGTTGATTCGCAGGGTGAGGTGGACGATGTCGTCCATATCCGGCGGGGTGGCCCAGCCGAAGGCGGTGATGTGCTCTTCCGCCACCATCGGGTCGTTCAGCGCGTCATTCTTATAGTAAAATTCAACAATCGAGCGCGGCAGGCGCGTGCCCTCGGGGATGCCGAGGCGCTGACTCATGGAGCCGGCGGCGATGTTGCGGACCACGACCTCGATGGGGATGATCTCGACCTCTTTGATGAGCTGCTCACGCATGTTCAACCGGCGGATGAAGTGCGTGGGGACGTTGATTTCGGCGAGCTTCGTCATCAGGAATTCGCTGATGCGGTTGTTCAGCACGCCCTTGCCGGTAATGGTACCTTTTTTCTGAGCGTTGAACGCCGTGGCGTCATCCTTGAAGTATTGCACGAGCGTGCCTGGCTCGGGGCCTTCGAACAGGATTTTCGCTTTGCCTTCATATAATTGGCGGCGCCGGGCCATGGTCTTGTACCTTTGGGTAAATGCAGTGGAGCCGGTCTATACCAACCATGCGGGCATATTGAAATGGCCCCAGGCTCAACGCTGCCTCCGCCATGCAGGGATGGGGCCGCTGACGCGGCCCTCACCTAATAGTCAGGCGGTTTCCAGCACGGGATAATCCGTGTAGCCGTGCGGCCCGGGCGCATAGAACGTGGCGGGATCGGGTTCGTTCCAGGCCGCCTTGGCGCGGATGCGGGCCACGAGGTCGGGGTTGGCGATAAAGGGCTTGCCGAAAGCCGCGGCATCAGCCGTGCCGGAATCGAGCGCGGCTTGCGCTGTTTCGGCCGTGTAGCCCTCATTCACGATATAGGTGCCGCCGAACAGGCTGCGCAGCTTGGGGCCAATGGCGTCCGGTCCCTCATGCTCTCGCACACACAGGAAAGCGATGCCGCGGTCATCCAGCTCGCGCGCCACGTAGGAGAAAGTGGCGAGTTTGTCGCTATCGCCCATGTCGTGCGAATCGCCGCGCGGGGCGAGGTGCACCCCCACCAGCTCCGGCCCCCAGACGGAGGAGGCGGCATCGGTTGCCTCCAGCAGCAGCCGGGCGCGGTTTTCTATGGAGCCGCCATATTCATCATCGCGGTGGTTGGTGGAATCCTGAAGGAATTGGTCGAGCAGGTAGCCATTGGCGCCGTGAATCTCCACACCATCGAACCCCGCCATCTGCGCGTTCATCGCGGCTTTGCGGTAACATTCGATGATGCCGGGGATTTCCTTGGTGTCCAGCGCGCGCGGGGTGACATATTCCTGCTTAGGCCGCACCAGAGAGACATGCCCGGCGGGCTTGATGGCGCTGGGGGCCACCGGCAGCTCGCCATTAAGGAACATGGGCGCGGAAATGCGGCCGACATGCCAGAGCTGAGCGAAAATGCGCCCGCCCGCGTTATGCACGGCCTTGGTCACGACCTTCCAGCCTTCTACCTGCTCGGTGGACCACAGGCCGGGTGTATCGGCATAGCCGACGCCCATGGGGGTGACGGAGGTGGCCTCGGAGATGATGAGTCCGGCTTCGGCCCGCTGCACGTAATACTCGGCCATCAGCGCGTTGGGGACGCGCTCCGCCCCGGCGCGTGCGCGGGTGAGGGGCGCCATGATGATGCGGTTGGGGAGGGTGAGGTCGCCAAGTTTCAGCGGGTCGAACAGGCTGGGCATGGTTTAGTCCTTCAGGAAGAAAGTTCGGAGGTAAGGCGGGCGAGGAGGGCGGCGATGGCCGCTTCGTCGCGCTGGTAGAAAATCCATTGGCCGCATTTTTTAGTGGTGAGCAGGCCAGCTTGGTGCAGAGCGGCCAGATGTGCCGAGACAGTGGATTGAGACAGGTTGCAGGCAGCCTCGATCTTGCTCGCGCATACACCCCATGCGTAAGGGTGTTCCTGGCCGGGGAAGTTTTGCTCAGGCTCTTTCAACGCGGCCAGAATTTTGCGCCGCATGGGGTTGGCCAGGGCCTTGAAGGCTTCATCGTCACCTTGGGATGGGCCGCCATGTATCGTCATGAGGCGATATATGGTTCGGTATTTGACGATGTAAAGGGTCAGCCTGTCCTGGGCGCGCTGCGGCCGGCGCGGGTGATGGTCACAATGCCGTCGCCCAGCTCCACCGGCACGCCGGGGGCGGGGCGTGTAAGTGTCTCGCCGGTTTTGCGGTTAACGGCCACCACGAATATGGTTCGGTCTGCCTCCTGCTCGATCTGCCCGACTGATTTGCCAGCGTGGTCTGCGTCAGCCACGGTTACCTCAAGTTCCAGCCCCAGCCCGTGCAGCCCTGCCGCCAGTGCGTGCATGCGGCCGGATTCAGTTAGCTTGGCACTTTGCGGAAACAGGATGAGCTGGGCAATGCGCTCTGCGCCGATATGGGTGGGTTCCACAACCGAGTTTGCGCCTGCGCGCAGCAGCTTGCTTTTGGTGCTCGCGGCCTCGCCGCGCGCGATGATCTCAATCTCTTTATTGAGGTTGCGGGCGGATAGCGTGATAAACACGTTTACCGCATCATTCGGTACCACGCAGGCCAGGGCGCGGGCTTTTTTTATACCCACCTCTTCCAGCACAGTCTCGTCCGTGGCGTCGCCCGCCCAGGTAAGATGGCCGCGCGCTGAGGCGTCTGTAAGTTTTGCCTCGTCGCGGTCGAGAATTACAAAGTCGACGCCGCTGGTTTTCAGCTCATTGGCCAGCATGTGCCCGATGCGCCCATAGCCGCAAACGATGACATGACCTGACAGAGTCCCGATTTTGTTCTTCATCCGCCTGTTTCCGAATAGCTGCTGGAGCTGTGCGTAGGTAAGAAACTGCACCAGTGCGCCGGTGAGATAGATGACGCCCGTGCAGCCGAGAACGATGGTTGAGATTGTAACGAAACGCAGTTCTGGTGTGGTGATGGGGTGCAGCTCGTTATAGCCCACCGTGAAAATTGTATAGATAACGAAATAAAATGCATCACCCAGATGCCATCCAAGATCGGCATAGGCAAGCGTGGCCAGAACGATGACCACCGCCATGTAGAGCAGGCCCGCAACCAAGTTGCGCCAAGGGCGGTCGTGCCACGGAGTCATGGCATGCCTTGAATGGTGGTGGCCTTACGCTTGAAAAAAGCCTGCCGCAATGCCGTGTGGCAAATGGGGGGCAGGCTTTTTTCAAACGTAAAAACGGGAGTAAAGCCCGGGGATTTAGGCCCGGGTAGAAATCCAGGGGGTAAGTCCCCCTGGATTTTCTGGAAGACGGGCATCAGCCCCGCTGATCTACGGATACGTAGTCGCGCTGCGGGGCGCCGGTATAGATTTGGCGCGGGCGGTTGATGCGGTTGGACGGGTCTTCGATCATTTCCTTCCACTGGCTGATCCAGCCAACGGTGCGGGCCAGGGCGAAGATGGGGGTGAACATCTTGGTGGGGAATCCCATCGCCTTCAGGATAATGCCCGAGTAGAAATCGACATTCGGGTACAGCTTGCGGCTGACGAAATACTCGTCGTTGAGGGCGATCTTCTCCAGCTCCATGGCCAGGTCGAGCATCGGCTCGTCCTTGATGCCGAGTTCACCCAGCACCTCATAGCATGTCTTCTGCATGATCTTCGCGCGCGGGTCGTAGTTTTTGTACACGCGATGGCCGAAACCCATCAGCTTCACGTTGGAGTTCTTATCCTTCACCTGCTCGATGAAGGCGGGGATGTTCTTCACGGAGCCGATTTCTTCCAGCATCTTCAGCACGGCCTCGTTGGCGCCGCCATGAGCGGGACCCCAGAGCGAGGCAATGCCGGCGGCGATACAGGCGAAGGGATTGGCATCGGTGGAGCCGGCCAGGCGCACGGTGGAGGTGGAGGCGTTCTGCTCGTGGTCCGCGTGCAGGATGAGGATGCGGTCCATGGCGCGGGTGAGGATGGGGTTGGGCTTGTACTCCTGCGGGGGCACCGCGTGGAACATATATAGGAAGTTTTCCGCGTAAGAGAGGTCGTTGCGCGGATACATGAAGGGCTGGCCGGCATTATACTTATGCGCCCAGGCCGTGATGGTGGGGATTTTCGCGATCATGCGGAAGGCGGAGATTTCGCGCTGACGCGGGTCGTGAATGTCGATGGAATCCGGGTAGAAGGCGGACATGGCGCCGACCACCGAGCAGAGCATGGCCATGGGGTGAGCGTCGCGGCGGAAGCCGTCCCAGAAGCGGCGGATCTGCTCATGCAACATGGTGTGCATGGTGACGTGGGTGGTAAATTCCTTGTACTGCGCCTGGTTCGGCAGCTCGCCGTTCAGCAGCAGATAGGCGACTTCGAGGAAGGTGGATTTTTCGGCCAGTTGCTCGATGGGGTAGCCGCGATAGAGCAGGATGCCTTCATCGCCGTCGATATAGGTGATGGCGCTTTCACACGAGGCGGTGGCACCGTAGGAGGGGTCGAAGGTGAAGATGCCGAGCTGGCTCTGCAGCTTGCGCACATCCACGCAATCAGTGCCGAGGGTGCCGCCGAGGACGGGCAGATCGGCCGATTTATCGCCGAATGTCAGCGTTGCCGTACCGACCTGTTTGCTGGTTGCCGATGGAGCCATGAGGATTCACCTTCCCTTGATGGTGTTGGGCGTTCGATGCCGTGGCGGGACCCGCCCCGGCACAGAGGTATATGCGGACACGGTTATTCAATCCTAACTTTCCTGTAAAGCACCCACGCCGCGATGCAGCAATCGGGGTTTAGATAAGGTCCTTTGGCACCACGTAGCGTTGCAGGCTGCAACCGCCGGGCCCCAGCTTGCGCCAGGGGGTGGTGACGAGGAATTCCGCCACGGCGGCGGTGGGAAAACCTTCCTCCAGGCGCTTACGGTCACGCTTGCCCGGCAAAGGGCCGGCTAAAGAGAGGGCACATTCATGCAGGCCCGGGTTATGGCCAATAACCATGGCGCTGCGCACGGTTTCCGGCAGCTCGCGCAAAATATCGCGAATTTGCCCTGCACTGGCCATGTAGAGCGCGGGCATGGCGTCGATATTCGGCCATTCCTCCCACACATTGGCGGCTTCCAACTGGGCCAGCGTGCCTTGGGTGCGGGCAGAGGTGGAGAGCAGCACGACTTCCGGCGCGAGTCCGGCCTTGCGCATTGCCAAGCCTATGGCGGTGGCGGCCGCACGCCCGGCATCGGTTAGCACGCGGTCATGATCTGACCCTTTGCCCTCGGGTACGGCCTTGGCGTGGCGGAGTAGAATCAACTGGTGCATGTGCTTATATCTTGAAGGCCTACGGCGCCTGCCGCCTCAGTGCAAGGGGTTGAGGCCATAAGGAAAGGACGGGGTTTGATGCAACGGCGCGGCTTGGTCCTGGGGGGTGTGGGAGGGGCCGCTGGAGCTGTGCTTCCGGCACAGGCACCGGCAGCCGCTTTGCCCGTGCCACCTTCTGGCGAGTTGCGTTTCCAGATTTTGCGCAACGGCACGCCGGTGGGAGAGCATCATCTTTACTTCACCCAAAGCGGCAACAGGCTGCGGGTGGATCTGGCCGCGGCGTTGGTGGTGCGCATCGCCGGCATACCGGTGTTCCATTATCGGGCCAATGCGAGCGAGTATTGGGAAAGCAGGCGGTTTTGTGGCGTGTCCAGCAAGGTGAACCATAATGGCTCTATGCTGGAAGTGCTGGCTAGCCCGATTGCGGATGGGTTTGCCGTGGTAAGCACCAAGGCGGGAGACTACAACTATACTGGCAGTCCACCTATGATGCCGTTGACCTATTGGAATAAGGCAATGCTGGAAGCGATGATCCTGAACATCGAAACCGGGCGGCATTATCCGGCTATCGTCAAATCGCCTGGCTGGAATTACCTCACCTCAGCGGAAGGCGAACGGTTGCTGGCGCAGCGCTTCGACGTAACCGGAAAGCTGCACCTTTCGGTATGGTACGACCAGTACGGCCAATGGGCGGGACTGCAATTCTATGTGGATGGGGATGTGATGTTCCGTAAGTATGTCACATGAAGGGCGCACACTCTTAACTTACGGTTGTGCGGGCGGCGGGCTTATTGCCTCAGCTAAACTGCTTTTCGGGGTGGCGCAGGTGCCAGAGGCGTTCATGCGCGGCCACCAGACTCTCGATGCTTTTGCGGCGGTTGGCGTCTGGCGGAACCGTGCGGCGTGTGAGCATTGTTTCCAAAATTCTCAGGAGTTGCTCGGCGATTTCGTAATCGCCCTGATCGCAGGCATGGTGAAAAGCGAGTAGGATTTTATCTGACAGGCGGCGGGTATAGCGAGGCGCTCCGCCCGTGGAGCGGGCAGAGGCTTCCGTGCTGTCTTCAGTATCTGTCGTGCCGGCCATCTGCAGAAATCCGTGAGAATGTTAGTGTATATATAGAGAGAATTTTCCCTGTTACCGCATTTCAAAAGACTTATTAGACGGTTTGTCAAGGAATATTGGTAGATATTTAGTTAGTGAAACTAAGCGTGTGACTAAGCCCCGGCAAACAATGAAAAAACAACCTCCGCGAGAATTTTGGGGGGTGGTGTCAAGTTAATTAACATTTATGAGGTGGCCTTATAATGTGGCTGGGCCGGCGTCCTGGGCCAAATCGGCAAAGGCGTCCTCCCAACTGCCGGTAGTGGAAGCCTTGCTGTATTCGGTGGAGCGGTTTTCAAAGAAATTGGCGTGCTCCACTGCGTTCAGCATCTCATCGAGCCAGGGCAGCGGGTTCTTTTCCACATGAAAAAGCGGGTTGAGACTGAGCTGGCCGAGCCTGCGGTCGGCAATGTAGCGGATGTAGGTTTTCACCTGCTCGGCGGT
>JAKBCX010000046.1 GCA_021807465.1 Pseudomonadota bacterium
AAGCCGTTGTCATGGGCGCCCTGCCCGCGGCGCTGGACGCGCTTTATAACCGCATCCGCGCCACGCCCGAAATTGCCAGGCTCTTTGGTGGCGAGGCCGGCATGCAGCACGCCAAAGCCAAGCAGCAGGCGCATTGGGACATTATAACCAGTGGCAGGCTGGACGAGGCCTACGCCCAATCCGTAAGCCATGTGGGCGAGGTCCACGCCAAAATCGGCCTGGCGCCGCGCTGGTATATTGGCGGCTATACGCTGGTGCTGGAGCATTTACTGCACGCCGCCGTTGCCGCGCGCTGGCCCAAGCGCCGCTTCGGCCGGCCCAGCCCAGCCGCCGCCCAGCAGCTTGCCGAGGAAGTGACAGCGCTGGTGAAAGCCACTTTGCTCGACATGGACATGGCTATTTCCGTCTATACGGACGCCTCAGAGCAGATGCGGCTCGAGGCCGAGACCAAGGGCAAGCAGGGCACCGCGCAGATTGTGGCCTCAATAAGCGAGGCAATGCGCGCCCTGGCGGCGGGCGACCTCACGCACCGCATCGGCGATGCCATCCCGCCAGAATACGCGCAGCTCCGCGCCGATTTCAACAACGCCATGGACAAACTCTCCGGCACACTCTCCGCCATCCAAAACTCCTCGCACGTCATCAACAGCAGCATCGAGGAGCTGGCCCAGGCGGCGGACGATATGTCCCGCCGGACCGAGCAGCAGGCCGCGGCATTGCTGCAAACCACCACGGCGCTGAGCGAGCTGAGCGAAGGGGTGAAGCGCACGGCCGATGGCGCATCGCAAGCCAATGGCGCGGTAAGCGCGGCCAATAGCGGCGCCGCCAATTCCCGCAACGTGGTGGGCGAGGCCGGTGCCGCGATGGGGCAGATCGAAACCTCCTCGCGCGAAATCGGGCAGATTATCGGCCTGATCGACGACATCGCCTTCCAAACCAATTTGCTCGCCCTCAATGCCGGGGTAGAAGCCGCGCGGGCGGGCGATGCGGGGCGCGGCTTCGCCGTGGTGGCGTCCGAGGTACGGGCCTTGGCGCAACGCTCCGCCGATGCCGCCAAGGCCATCAAGGGCCTCATCTCCACCTCCGGCACCCAAGTGGCGCAGGGCGTGGAGCTGGTCCGCAAAACGGGTCAGGCGCTGGATTCCATCGGCGGCAATGTCGCGCAAATCGAAACCCTGGTTTCCGGCATCGCCAGCGCCGCGCGTAACCAGTCCGGCGGGCTGGCGCAGGTGAGCGAGGCCGTGGGGCAAATGAACCAGGCCGTGCAGCAAAATGCCGCCATGGTGGAAGAAACCACGGCGGCAGCGCATTCGCTGCGCGGCGAGATCGACGAGCTGAACAAATCCATAACAGCTTTCAAGCTCGCCCGCGGCGGCGTGGCAGCCGATTTCAACCGCCTGCCCATACCCGCCAAGCGCCGCGTGGCCGCCGGATAGGCGGTATCACCTTGCGGGCAGTGCAAAAGGCCAGGGCGAACCCCTGGCCTTTTTGTTAAAAATTATCCTTCGCCTTGCGCAGGGTGCCAAACTCATCCGCATTCTTGGCGCGTAAAAACGGGTTTGTGGCCCGTTCCACCCCCAAGCTCACCGGCAAGGTGGCCAACCCCTGCGCGCGCAGCCTGTCCACCTCCTTGGCCCGCGCTTTCAGCGCCTCATTACCCGGCTCCACGGTCAGGGCAAAACGCGCATTGGCCTGGGTGTATTCATGGCCGCAGCATAGCAGAGTCTCATCCGGCAAATCGGCGAATTTGCCCAGCGAGTTGAACATCTGCTCCGCCGTACCCTCAAACAACCGGCCGCACCCCATGGAAAACAGCGTATCGCCCGCGCAAAGCAGCCCGCCATCGGCAAAATAATAGGCTATATGCCCCAGCGTATGGCCAGGCACTTCTATAACCCTGGCATTGGCCACCCCAAACTCCACCATGGACCCTTCATAAACCGGCACATCCAGCGCGGGCAGACGGTGCGCATCGGCACGGTTGCCCACAATTTTGGCGCCATAATGCGCGCGCAACTCTTCCGCCCCGCCCACATGGTCCGGGTGGTGGTGGGTCAGAAAGATCATATCCAGCTTCAGCCCCGCTTCCTCCAGCACGGCAATCGCCGGGGCGGCCTCGGCGGGGTCCACAATACCAATCTTGCCTGTCACCCCTTCGGTCAGCAGCCAGGAATAATTATCCGAGAGCATGGGAATCGCCTGGGCCGTCACGGTCATCTCTGTCACTCCTCGTCGCTACCGCGCTATATTAGGGCAATGGCCTTCGATGCACGAGATGCCGCCGCCTTCTACGCCACGCCTTTGGGGCGGCTGGCGGCCGGGCTGCTGCGCGGCAAACTCCAGGCGATCTGGCCCGATTGCAGGGGCATGTCCATTCTCGGCCTCGGCTTTACTGGCCCCTATCTTTCACTCTGGCGCGAGCAGGCGCGCTGCCTCGCCGTTTCGCCCGCCGCCATGGGGGCGGCTGCCTGGCCCGCTGGGCGGCCCGGCCTAGCCTGCGTGGCGGAAGAAGAGGCCTTGCCCTTTGCGGATCTCTCCTTCGACCGCATCCTCATCCTGCATGGGCTGGAGCAGGCGGAAAACACCAGGCGCGCCCTGCGCGAGGCCTGGCGGCTGCTGAAGGATGACGGCCGGCTGATTGTGGTGGCGCCAAACCGGCGCGGCATCTGGGCCTATATGGAAAGCACGCCCTTCGGCCATGGCCAGCCTTATTCCGAAACCCAGCTCTCGCGCCTGCTCTCCGGCCTGTTCTTCCGCGTCGAATACCAAGACGCCGCGCTGTTCGCCCCGCCCTTGGATTGGCCCCCCTGCCTGCGCCTGTTCAATTTATGGGAAAAAGCCGGGCACGCCCTGGCGCCGCAATTTGCCGGGCTTACCATTGCGGAAGCCACCAAAGAGGTCCACGGCATCATCCCCGCCCGCGCCCTGGCCACCGGCCGGCGCGTATTGGCGGATGCGGGGCGGTAACCCAAAACCCCGGCGAAAACAGCTATTTATGTTTCCGGCAAAAGAATAGATTACATATCTGAAAGGTACCACCTTCCCTTCCAGCGCCAGAATCAGAGCAGATGGCGCGCAAAAATTGCAGCGGTGGAATTTTTTAGACGCCTTACTCACGTAGAACGTCTCGAAATAACGATGAACCATATCCGCAATAGTTTAACATTGAAACCAAAAGAATGTTTACCGGTAAAATTGTCACTTTTGAGCAGTTCCAGAAAATCCCCACCAATCTGGTGACAAATTCTTCAGTTAACTAATATTCACTAAACATGACTCGTTTTTTGCAATGATGAATATTACTGATTAATTTAGAAAAGCAGCAAAACAATACTGGGCCAAAACGGCCCATCCGGGATTGTATCCGTGATTTTCATTGAAGATCACGCCAGATTTTTACGTCCTTAAGTGCGGGAGAAGCGTGTATGTCAGGAACAATTTCCATAAGTACGAGCAACACCATCGCGGGCCTCGGAAATATTTTAGGTATTGGTTATACCACGGCAATTCTAACAAACCCCAGCCTCACCGGCGTCGTGGTTCAGCCAGAGCTAGGCATCGCCAGTAACTACACCATCATTGGTTCACAAGACTCAGATGTCATCGTCAACCCTACATTAGGGCTCGGTATTGGCATTAACCTGCTTTCAACCCTCTTTATCGAAACCAATGGCGCCAATGTAAGCCTGCAAGAAGGCGGCCTGGCCTCGGCCGATCTTATCAGCGGCACCACAATCGATATTAATAGTGGTTCTTTCCAGGAAGCAGCCGGCCTCATCACTGGCTCTCTCCTCAGTGCAACCGATATTGGCTTCTCCGGCGCCACCCCTGGCACTTATGTTATTGAGAGCGCCACATCCGGCTCGTTCCTGCCTATCAATCTCCTCAATGCCGACGCCCCGATAACAGGCTTCAGCAATGGCGATGTCATCGACGACCAGAATCTCAACTACACCGCCGCCACCGGCTATTCCATCAGCGGCACAGATGGCGGAACGGAAACAATTACCGTCCTCACCAGCGATAATTCAAACCTCACCTTCGCCCTTGCCAATTCCAGCCTGGCGCTTGGCTCCTTCAGCACCAATACCGGCCCGCTGCACCTCTCCGAGGATCCCTCCGGCGGCCTCAGCATCGGCGCCATCTGCTACCTGGCCGGCACGCGCATCCTCACCGCCAAAGGCGAAATGCGGGTCGAGGATATTCGAATTGGGGATCTCATCGCCACGCGCCTGGGCGGGCTGCAACCAGTGCGCTGGATTGGCTGGCAGAGCTTCGCCCGCCGCTTCGCACAGAATAATCGCGCCAAAATCCCCGTCCGCATCCAGGCCGGCGCGCTTGGCGGCGGCCTGCCAGAGCGTGATCTGTTTGTCTCTCCCGGCCATTCCATGTTCCTCGATGGCGTGCTGGTTCTGGCCCGCAACCTGGTCAATGGCGTTACCATCACACAGGATGACGTGCCGGAAACCATCACCTACTTCCAGCTTGAATTCGATACGCATGATTGTGTTCTGGCCGAAGGCTGCTGGTCGGAAAGCTTCATCGACGGTCCAGGCCTGCGCGCGCAATTCCACAACGCAGCCGAATATCTGCGCGAACACCCCGCTTATGTGGAGCCGCCCGAGACCATACTATGCGCCCCGCGCCCAGAATCCGGCCCCGCGCTGGAGCAAGCCCTGGCCCCCGTGCTGAAGCACGCCGCCGCCATACTGGCCGAAGCCGGGGGCGCGCCCGGCCCGGTGGAAGGGTGGATCGACGACATTGCCGATGGCCATGTCACCGGCTGGGCCATCGACACGCAACATCCCGAAATGCCGGTATGGCTGGATATATGGTCCGGCGCCGCAAAACTTGGCACCGTGCTGGCCTGCGAGCACCGCGCCGACCTGGAGGCCGCCGGCAAAGGCGCCGGGCGCTGCGCTTTCACCTTCGCGCTGCCCGCCGGGGCTGGCACCAGCCTGTCTGTCCGCCGCGCGGGAGACCCGGCCGAGCTGCCCATGGCCTCGGGCTGCCAGGAACGCCTGCACGCCGCCTGAGGCAATGCCCAGCAAAAACGCCTGCCGGCTGCCCGGCAGGCGTTTTTTACTGGCGCAAGGCGGGGCTTTTACAAAACCCGCCGCCCGGCAATGGCATGGTACAGCACCAGCACCACCACCGCGCCAACCACCGAAACCACAAGCGAATAAAGATTGAACCCGGTAACCGGCAACGCCCCCAGGGCGCTGAAAATAAATCCTCCCACCAGCGCGCCAACAATGCCGAGCACAATATCGAGCAACGGCCCCTTGCCGCCATTATCGACGATATGGCTGCCGATCCAGCCAGCCAGGAGTCCCAAAATAATCCAGCCCAGCAGAGACATTTCATTCCTCCTCATTGCCTTATCAAGACATGGCAACGAATTGGCGCAGGACAAGATTAATACAGGCTTTTCATGCGTCTGGCCGCCTACAACGCCGCGCGCAGCTTTTTGGCCTCCAGCCCCTGCCAGACAATCAGCACCGGCACGGCAATAATAAAGTCTCGGGCGCGGCGCAGCAGAGAGAGCGAGAGCGCCACATCCGGCGGAATACCGAACAGCCCGCCCAGCAGCGTGTAAGCCGCCTCCTGCACCCCGGCACGGCCAGGAATGAAGAAGGCCAGCGCCAGAACGGCATGCAAAAGCGCCTCAATGCACATGGCGTCGGGCCAAGAGAGCGGCACACCCAGCGCATGGAAGCCGATATACGAGGCCGTGGCCGTGCCCAGCCAGCAAATAAGGTGGAAAAGCGCGCTCCAGCCCAGCCGGTCGCGCTCGCTATACATAATATCCAGCGCGGCCTGCAGCCGGTCCATATTGGCCGCCGCCCCCTCGCCCACGGTGCCGGCAATTTTCAGCGCCAGGCCACGGAACAGTCTGGTGCCGCTGCCGCGCTGCACCACAATCAGCCCCACGCCTGCCAGCACCGCCACGCACAGCCCAATGGCAATCGGCATCACCAGGTCCGAGCCAGGCATCTTACGCGCGAACACCACCAGCCCAATGGCCACGAAGCAAAGCTGGGCCAGAAATTCCGTGGTCACATCGCCTAGCGTGGAGGCAACGGCATCCGTCATCCTCACCCCGCCCATGTTGATAACGCGCGCCCCCAGCACGAATCCGCCCACTTGGCTGAAGGGCAGGAATTCACCCGCCGCATCGCGCACCAGCCGGCCCCATACACATAACCAGAAACTGCCCCCATGGTGCGAGCGCAGCAACATGCGCCAGCACAGCCCCAGCCCCAGCACAATCATAATCTGGGCCAGAATATAAGCGGCAAACCCAGCTGGATGCACCGAGACCAGCACATCAAGCACATGCGCCGCGCCAAAATAAATGACCAGCGCCGTGATGACGGCAAGCCCCGCCAGCGTAAGCGCGGCGGGCAGAATTTTAGTCTTCTGGCTCACATTTTACTCAATTTTTCTTCTTCGGCCTCAATACCAGCCGGACCAGCCGGGCCACGAAAGGCACGGTGGTGGGGCGCTTCAGCCGCGCATCATAGCCCGCCATGCGGCGCTTGTCTTCCTCCAGGCAAATATCCAGCAATCGCGCCGGGTCCAGCTCATCCACCAGCGAATTTGTGCCGCTCACCGTGAAATTGGCGTCGGCATTCTCCATCCCATCCACTTCCGAGGCTATGCCCATGCGCTCCCAGGCCAGAAAGGCATAAACCCGCGCCACTTTCAGCTCGAACAGAATACGCCGCCACCACGGCATGTTGGCGCGGTACCAGGCGACGAAGTTGGTGAAGAACAGAATATGCCGCCCTTCCTCCTGAATCACGGGCTCGAATGTCTCCACCAGCTTATCGGGGAAGAAGCCCGAGCGGCGCGCCATCTCGAACAGCCCGTAGGCAAAGAAACTGTCGATGCATTCCGAATAGCCGGTAACCAGGAAGGCCCATTCCGCATCCACCGGCAGGACATATTCCTCATCGGGCAGAATGGGGATGTCGTAAGCCGCCACCAGCTTGGAGAGCACCTCGCGATGGCGCCGCTCCTCGCCCGCCATGTGCAGCAACGCGCCGCGCAGCTTTTTATCCTTCACGGTCTGGGCAAAAAACTCGATTCGCGCCCCCGCCTTGTTCTCGGCCTGCACCGCCATGTCCCATATGGGCAGCGCGATGATGCGCTGCCTGGTCTCCGGCTCCAGTTGCGGCCAGTCCAGCACGGCGGGCTTGTAGGGGTTGTAGGTTGCCCCCAAAAGTTCGGTCAGCATCTCCAAATGCTCGGCCGAGCCAATTTTTATAGGCCCGGGTTTGGCGAAATTCCAGTGGCGGGCATTATGGTCAGCCTGCTCTACGGGTGTGGCAGTGGCCGTGGCGGTGGTCATATCGTCCATGTTCAAGTCCCTGCGGTTGCACCAATGGGGCGATGGTTCCAAGAGTAACAGGCCTTGGTATATGGCGGGTGCAAGGGCTTGCAAACAGGGAGAGTGGGATTTTGGGTGATCTGGCACTGGTAACGGGGGCCACCGGCTTTGTCGGCGCCGCCGTGGCGCGGGTATTGGCGGCGGCGGGGTTCAATGTGCGCGTCACGGCCCGGCAGGGATCGGACAAGCGCAACCTGGCCGGGCTGAATGCCGAAATCGTGCCGCTCGACCTGGCCGACCCGTCCGGATTCGCCCCCGCCCTGGCGGGCTGCCGCTATCTCTTCCATGTCGCCGCCGATTACCGGCTCTGGGTGCCCGATGAAGCCGCCATGCGCCGCGTGAATGTCGAGGGTACGCGCGCTCTGCTACGCGCCGCGGCGCAAGCCGGGGTGGAGCGCTCGGTTTATACCAGCTCGGTCGCCGCGCTGGGCCTGACGAAAGACGGCTCGCCCGCCGACGAGCAAACCCCCATTCTGCCCGCCCACCATGTAGGCGCCTATAAGCAGAGCAAATACGATGCCGAACAGGCCGTGCGCGCTTTGGCCAGCGAGGGGCAGAACATCGTCATCGTAAACCCCTCCACCCCCATCGGCCCTGGCGACGTGAAGCCCACGCCCACCGGCCAGATGATCCTGGACGCCGCGCGCGGCAAAATCCCCGCCTTCGTGGATACCGGCCTCAACCTGGTGCATGTGGAGGACGTGGCCCAAGGCCATTTGCTGGCGCTGCACAAGGGCATCTCCGGCCAAGCCTATATTCTGGGTGCCGAGAACATGATGCTGCGCGACATATTGCACATGGTCGCCATCCAGTCCGGCCGCCGCGCGCCCTTCATCCGCCTGCCCGTCGCCCCGCTTGTGCCCATTGCCGCCATCATGGAGCAAATCGCCGCGCGCACCGGCAAAACCCCGCTCATGACCCGAGACGTGCTGAAAATGGCGCGCAAGAAAATGTTTTTCTCC
>JAKBCX010000047.1 GCA_021807465.1 Pseudomonadota bacterium
CAGCGAGCAGGTATTCAGCCGGAATTTCAAACAGCAATTCGGCCTCACCCCGCGCGAGGCGCGTGAGCGTGCCAGCTTCCTGCTCTCGGCCCAAGTCTGGAGCGGCCCCGGCCTGTCCCCGGAGCGGAAATTTTCGCTGTGGATGAAAACCTTGCGCGGCGTTGGGCAGTGGCCTGCCCTAGGCGGGGTTGCTACCGCCTGTAATGTTTTGCCTGGAATATGAGACAGATCGTCAAGTAAATTCAAACGATTCAAATTGTGGCGTCATACCCCGCTTGGTAATTTCTTTCCCCAACGGCAGCAACAACTTTGGGGATGTGTGGCATGATTACCGGCCCGACTCTAACCACCACCACCTTCCTGACCACGGGCACGATCGCGACCTATACGGTGGCATCAACCGGCACATTTCTGATTACCGCCGACGGCGCTGCCGGGGGGTCCTATTGGAGCTCAATGTCCCCAGGGGCGGCTCCCGCTATTCGTGGCGGCAATGGTTACGCGTTGAGCGCGGATTTTCAGCTTACCCAGGGCACCGTGATCGAAATTATTGCCGGCGGTGTGGGGGGCAACCGGACGCTCGTGGGCGGCGGCGGCGGTGGTGGTGGCAGCTTCGTTTATGATCAAACGGACGGCATTCTGCTCGAGGCGGCCGGCGGCGGTGGCGGTGCTGCCAGCGGCGGCGGTTACATCAACGCCGCGAATGAAGCCGGCATCAATGCGACGGGCGGCAGCACCGGCATGAATGGCGGGATGTCACAGCTTGCAAGTTCCTACCCTCTGCCACAAGGAGGGCAAGGCGGTGTGAGCGGCGGCGGCGGTAAGGGCGGCGCCTATTCCAATCCTACCGTCCATTTCGGCGGCGGTGGCGGCGGTGGTGGCGGTTTTAGCGGCAATGGAACACAAGGAACAGGATACAATAACGGCGGCACCGCGTTCCTCAATGGCGGCTTTGCCGGCGGCAATGGCGGATTCGGCGGCGGCGGGGCCGGTGCTTCGAGTAGCGGTGCCGGCGGCGGTGGCGGCGGCTATTCTGGCGGCGGCGGCGGCGGCCAGGATGGTGGTGGCGGTGGCGGCGGCTCCTACATCAATTTACGCGGAAGTTTAGCCGCAACCAACATCACCGATATAGGCGCGGTGCAGACTAGCAATGGTTATATTCTCATCCAGAGTGCGCAATTTGCCGGCGTTCAGATCACGAACCCGGTCATCGTCACGGGTTCGGCAACCACGGTCGGCGCCAATACGCTGGTCACGAACCCGGTCATCGCTGGCGGCACGCTGGATCTCGCGGCTGGATCCTACGTCCAGGGCAACCTCTCCTTCACCAATACGGGCGGCGAGCTGCTGGTCGAGCAGGCGGTGGGCGGCGTCACACTCAACCCGGTGGACGCCATCACCGGCTTCGCGGCAGGAGATTACATCAACCTCGCCGGGGCCGGTCTCAACCCCGCCCTTACATCCCTCACCGTTGCCGCTGACGGCACGCTCTCCATCATCAGCGGTGCCACCACCTACGATGTGCTGTTTCAGGGCATCACCGCCGGGCAAAATAATTTCATCTTCTACGGCGCTCGGGGCCTCACCGAATCCACTCATAGCCTGTCCACATCCATCTCGGCGGGGATCTCGTTAACGGCAGCGGGGCCGTTCCTGGCGCCCTTCACCGTCACCAATACCGGCACCGTAAACAGCACGGGCAACGCCATTAGCTCCAGCCTCGCTGGCGCCTCTCTCGCCAATCAGGGGCTGCTCAGCGCCTCGGCGGGCATCGGTGTCGATCTCACCGGGGGCGGCACGATCGTCAATGCCGGGACCATCTACGGCGCGGGCGGCGCTGTCTATCTCGGCGGCAATGGCAACAACCTGCTGGTCGATACAGCCGGCTCGGTCTTCTCAGGCACGGTCAGCGCGGCCGCTTCCTCGTCCAGCACCTTGGCGCTCACCGGCACTGGCGGCAATATGGCGGGGCTTGGCAGCCAGTTCACCGGCTTTGCCGCCCTTACCGAGCTGGCCGGAGCCAGTTGGCAGCTGCGCGGCAATTTCACCGGCGCGGCCGGGGCTTACGGCTATGCCGCGGGCGGCGCGGGCAAAGACGCTTTCACCGAAGCCGCGGGCGCACATATGTCCAATTACGCCACCCTAACAGGCGGCACGGGCGGGCAGAGCCATCTGCAGGGCGGCCAGGGCGGTGCCGGCGCCAATCTGCTCGGCGGCGGCACAATGTTCAACGCGGGTAACATCACCGGCGGCGCAAGCAGTTTCGCCTTTGCCAGCACCGGCGCCACGGCGCTCACTGGCGGAGACGGCATCGAGATCAGCAATGGCGCAAGCGTCTTCAATGTTGGCAACATTACTGGCGGGCGCGGCGGCTTTATCTATGGCGTTGGTGGCCAGGGCGGCGCTGGCGCCTATCTCAACGGGGGCACGCTGGAGACTGGCGGCACCATTAGCGGCGGTGCCGGTGGCGGCAGCACCCCCGGCAATGCAGGCTATGCCGTGCGCTTCGGCGCCACCGCCAGCACGCTGATCTTCGACTGGCCGGCCACCTTCATTGGCAAAGCCGCAGCCAATGGCGTCAACGACACGCTCGGCCTCGATGGCATGACGGGCACGCTGAGCGGGCTTGGCACCCAGTTCACCGGCTTTGCCGCGATAAACGAGCTGTCCTCCGCCTACTGGTCGATCACCAGCAATTTCACCGCCGCCGCCGGCGCCTACGGCTATACAGCAGGCACGGCCGGGCAAACGGCAGCGATTATGCAACCGGGCGGAAGGGGCTACACCAACCTCACCAACCTTGCCACCATTACCGGCGGCACAGGCGGGCAGAGCCATCTGCAAGGCGGCGCTGGCGGAGCCGGCATATCCGTCTCCTCTGGCGCCCGTCTCTATAATCACGGCGCCATCGCCGGTGGCGACAGCAGCTTTGCCTTTGCTTCCAAAGGGGCGACTGCCCTGGCGGGCGGCAGCGGTGTCGTTCTCGCCGCCGGCGGTTTCGCGGCCAATTACGGCAGCATCACCGGCGGGCTTGGCGGTTTCATCTATGCCTCGGACGGCACCGGCGGCGCGGGCGGCGCGGGCGTCTATATCAATGGCGGCACGCTTATCAATGCCGGCACCATCAGCGGCGGCGCCGGGCGCGGGCAAACCCCGGCGGCCACAGGCGCGCAAGGCGATGCGGTGCAGTTCGGCGCCGCTGCCAGCACGCTGGCCGATAAGGCCGGGGCGGTGTTCAACGGGCTGGTCCAGGGCTACGGCAATGACACGCTAGACCTGACCGGCACAAACGGCACGCTGAGCGGGTTTGGCACGCAATTCACCGGCTTCTCGTCTCTCAGCATTGCCAGCGGCGGCACCTGGCTCGTTTCGGGCAACAGCGCCGGACTCGCCAGCGGCGTAAATATATACGGCTTTACCACAGGCGATACGATCAACCTTACCGGGGTATCTGCGGCAACAGAGGTCTTCACCAATAATCAGCTGCAGTTGCTCGATGGTGGAGGCACTGTGGTGGCGGCACTGAACATCGCTGAATCCACCAGCATCTCAAGTACCAACTTCAGCATCAGCAGCGACGGCAATGGCGGCACGGATATTACCACGTGCTTCTACCCCGGCACGCGGCTTGCCACACCGCACGGCGAAGTGGCGGTCGAGGATATTGTTGCGGGCACGTTACTGCGCCTTGCCAGTGGCGGGAGTTTGCCAGTGCGCTGGGTTGGCCGCTCGGAAATCTCCACCCGCTTCGCCAACCCGCTGCGCGCGCTTCCCGTGCGCATCTGCGCTGGCGCGCTGGGGCATGGGTTGCCGCGCCGCGACCTGCTCGTCTCGCCGGACCATGCCATGTTCCTGGAAGGCGTGCTGGTCCAGGCCGGCGCCCTGGTCAATGGCATCACCATCCTGCGTGAGGCCAATGTGCCGGAGCGCTTTACGTATTACCATGTCGAGCTGGCAAAACACGAGTTGCTGCTGGCGGAAGGAGCCGCCACGGAAAGCTTCGTCGATAATGTTGACCGGATGCATTTCTCTAACTGGAACGAGCGCGGCACCGCCCATACGGTAGAGCCGATAGAAGAAATGCCCTACCCGCGTGCGAAATCCCACCGGCAAGTCCCTTCCTCACTGCGCCAAATGCTTGCCCAGTACGCCCAAGCCGTCATCTCCGGGGCTGCCTGAAAGGCCAGCCGCCGGGGCGTAGCCGGACCAAACAGGCTGAACGCCGCCGCCTCGCACATGTAGCCGTGCACCTGGCGCGCCTCACCTAGTCAATAGCCCAAGCATCCATCGCGCACCTATCTGCCGGCCCCTCTCTCACCACGCCGATCCGGGACCGGAGGGCGGCGCCCCGCCCTCCGGCAGGCGGGAAAGAGGCGGCGGAAGGCGCAATAGCCCCGAAACGTGAGGTCCAGCTTGACTTCGGCGGCCGGAGCGTCCTTGAGGTGGCGGCCAGAACCAGCAGGAGCTACAGGCATGAGCGAGACCTCGACCCAACCCGGATTCCGGCGCGCCGTATTCTGGGCCGCGGCCCTCAACCTCGCCTATTTCGGGGTGGAATTCGCCGTGGCGCTGGCCATCGGCTCGGTCTCGCTCTTCGCCGACAGCATCGACTTCCTAGAGGATGCCTCGGTCAATCTGCTCATCATGCTGGCCCTGGGCTGGAGCCTGAAGCAGCGGGCACGGCTGGGCATGGCGCTGGCCGGCATCCTGCTGGTGCCGGGCCTCGCCACCATCTGGACCGCCTGGCAGAAATTCCTGCACCCCGTGCCGCCCTCGCCCATGCTGCTCTCTGTCACCGCCGCCGGGGCAATGCTGGTCAACGCCACCTGCGCGCTCATGCTGGCCCGCCACCGCGCGCATGGCGGCAGCCTCGCCAAGGCCGCCTACCTCTCGGCCCGCAACGACGTGCTGGCCAACATCGCCATCATCCTCGCAGGCGCGGTCACGGCTTATCTATGGCGCTCGGCTTGGCCCGATCTGCTGGTCGGCATCGGCATTGCCGCCATGAACGCCGATGCGGCCCGCGAGGTGTGGTCCGCGGCCCGCGAGGAGCATAGCGCGGCGGCGTAGGACGCGCAGTCAGCGGCATGCCGAGGGTGAACGGCTGGCCGTCAAGCTCATCGATACCGAAGCAGCGGATGGCTGCATTCAGGTGAAGCACGGCCAGCCGCCCATGGTCTGGACGTCCGGGCCTGTCCTTGACGCAAATCATAGCGTGGCGGGCCTGTGCCGGTTGAAATGCGCGAACACGGCACAGGAGATTTTTCGTGTCCAAAATGCGTCTTCGCGGTATCGCTCTTGCTGGAAGGGCCACCGTCCTCGGCATTGTCCCACTTCGCCCAGCGGCGGCCCAGCCTGCATCAGGCTGGGGGCCAGGTTGCATGAGTCCTAAGCCTCTGGACTGTTCGGCACTACGCTGACTGGAGCGTTGTTTAGCATTCTCCTCACGATCCACGGCCCGGCCATGAATACCCGGCCCCTGGCTTCTTGGCCACACACGGAAGATGTATAACGCCCCAAAGGAGGCAGTTGGTTTGGACTTTGATGTTTCGATACTGTTGAACGTCCATAACGAGTCGGGCTACCTCCTGCGCACCTTACGGTCCACGGAAGAAGCCGCACGTTACGTGAGAAGTCAGGGTGTACGGATAGAGCTTCTGATCGTACTAGACCGTCCGACGCTAGAGCTGGCTGCGCAAGTCGCGCGTTACGACCCGGCGGCGTTCGACGGATTTCAGACCGTGACCGTGGACAATGGCTCGCTGGGTCCATCGCGGAACGACGGGATAGCGATTGCACGTGGCGAGTACGTGACCGCCTGCGACGCCGACGACCTCATATCCTTCAACGCATTCGCGAGCCTGCTCGAAACCGCCCGGCGGGAAGGGCCGCAGGCCGTTGTGTTTGCTGAATATCTATTCATGTTCGGCAGAGAGTATTGGGTGGGGCATTATTCGGGGTCGGACATTGTCACGCCGCTACGCGTTGTCACCCATAATCCGTTTCCCGCACGGTTCTTCGCGCCGCGCGAGCTTCTGCTGAAGATACCGCTCGCCGATATACGGCTGGGTCCTGGCTTCGCCTTTGAAGATTGGCACCTGAATTGCCAGCTTCTCGCTGCTGGCGTCCGTTTTGTTGTCGCGCCAGACACAATCCTCTTTTACCGCCGGCGGTCCACAAGCCTCTCCGCCGAGTTCGACCGGGTGTCCGTCCGTCAGATACCGCCAAGCCGGCTGTTCGAACCCACTTGCTTTTTAAGCACCGCGGGTCCGGCCTATGCCCGCTACACGCAGGCCAGAGGGGAAGAGGCCGGCATGGAGGCAGCGGATGCTGAGGCGGTCCGGGCGAGCGCGGATTTTCTGCAGACTGCGGTCTGCCGGGAACTCGTTCACGCCGCCAACCTGATCGACCCAGCAATAGATTTCAACCGCTATAGCAACGGTAATTGGTGGGGGACGCGAACCTTCCCAATCCACGCGGGGATAGCCTATTACCGGCTTTGTCAGACGCTCGGGAGCAACGGACCGTTTTCCGACATCGTGTTCGCCCCCAGCAAGGATAGTCTCGATGCGGCCAGGTACATAGCCGAGGTGCTTTGCGGATTGGCCTGGTCCGGCCAGGCTGCATCCGTGTTGGTGCTTGCGGAACAAGAGGCAGAGCTTGAGCCGCTGCGCGGGCTGCTGCCGCCGGGCACAATTTCGGTATCCATGTATCCTTTGCATCCTCAACTGACCGAAGAGGATGTGGACGTGCTGACCATCAAAGTTCTGCAGGCCACGGCCGCGAAGGCGCGGATTCATTTCGGAAGGTCCGTTTATGCCGCCCGTTTCTGGCGGCGGTTCGGCCCGCTGCTGCGGGACAACCGCGCCATCCTGTACCGGTTGGGCGAGGACCGGCGAACGGTGGATGGGCGAGAGTTTCTGGTGGATGAGGATTTCAATTTCATTTCAGATTGCCTCGGAACACTGGACATGCTGCCGTCCGGCAACCAGGGCATCATCGCCCGTGACCAAACCCGGATCGGTACCATGCTAGACAAATGGCGGCTATTGCCCGTTCCGGTCACGGCAGCGCCGGTGGTGCGGGATCATGACGGCTTTCATTACCGGCTGGTTTGGCTGGCGCAGCCGGAGGAGGTGGACCAGATCGATCTACCAATCGCGGTTGCCGCTGTGCTGGCCTCGCACGGCCTGAATGTGCGGATAGACTCTTGGTCTGGCGCGATCGGCCCCAGCCAGATCGATGCGGTACTCTGCACCGCCAGGCCGAGTGGTTTGCGGCGCCCATTACTAGAGGCGATGGCCGCCGGATTGCCCATTATTGCAAGGCAGACAGGTGGGTTGGACGACCTCGTCTTGGATGGACGGACCGGCTTGACGTTGAAGGAACCTCTGGACGAGGCCGCCTTGGCCGATGCATGCGCAATGGCAATAAAGCATCTCTATGATGACGCCCTTCGCTATGCAATGCTCTCCCGGCAGGCCCGGGAGCTTGTGGAAACCCGGCATGGGAGGGATGCTTTCCTTGCCAAGGTGAAAGAGATATTCGCCGATGCCGATGCAGCCTGAACTGGCCGAACTACTGGATCAACAACAGCGGGACCGGCGGCAATTGCTGCTCTATTCGGCGCGCCTAGACGAGGAAGTTCGCAAGACGGCTGAGTTGACCAGAAGGATTGCGGAGCTGACGGAAGCGATCGAGGCGGCAAAGACCGAGAATTGCCGGAAACTTGAGGATATCCTGTCACGCCACGCGGCGGAAATGGCCGAGGGCAAGGCGCGCTACACGGCGGAAATTGGGGAACTGGTGGCCTGGCGCGATACGATGATGCGGTCCCGGGTCTACGGGTTAATGTTGCTGTACGGGCGGCTTTACCAAGTGCCGGTTCTGGGCCGGCTGTTGCGATTCTTGCGGCGTGCCGCCAGGGCCGCTTACGCCGGGCTGAAGTCCTTTCGGCAAAGATAGGGTTGCTCGGGCGCTTATGGTTCATTCTCTGACGCTGGCTGCGACGAGCGCCCCGAGCATTCCGAAGCGATGCGGCCAATCCGGCAGGGCGGTCAGGTTCGTGCCAGGACCAGAACCACTCGGCTGGATAATTTCCTGCATAACACTTACGAACTCGCGGCTAACGAAACCAGACTTAAGATCTTCCGGCACCCTGAATGTCTCCATATGTCTCGAAATCTCCGCGTAGATCAGGCTTAGACCCTCCATCTGCCGGATGATGGCGGTATCGCTGTCTGCCATGGTCGCGCTACCCGCGCGCCGGATGTAGCGGTAGGCGGCGTCTGGCACATGGGCATAGCGCCGGCTGCGGGCGGCCACCA
>JAKBCX010000048.1 GCA_021807465.1 Pseudomonadota bacterium
TTGCGGCGCTTTTCCGTGTCGATAACAACCGTGGCGCGCCCCACTTCGGAACCTGTGCCGGCTGTGGTGGGCACTGCGAAAATGGGCGGGATGGGCGAATCCAGCGCGGGCGTGGCCTGGGTGATCTCAAAATCCCATAGCGGGCGCGACGTGGAGACAGCAAGGCCGATGGACTTGCCGCAATCCAGCCCCGAGCCGCCGCCTATGGCGATGATAGCCTCCGCCTTGTGCGCCTTGTAGGCCGCAGCACCCGCCAGCACGTCCTGATGCTGCGGGTCTGGGTGCAAATCCTTGAACAGAGCAGGCGCGATGCCCGCTTTTTCCAGCGCGGCCAAAATCCCGGCCAGGAAAGGCAGCCCGGCCACGCCGGGGTCGGTGACCACCAGCACACGCTTCACGCCCAGCGCGGCCACTCTCTCAGGCAGCTCCGCAATACGCCCGGCACCCGCCAGAATCTCAGTCGGGATCCGCCAATTACCACGCAATTCCATCAGGTTACATCCTCTCGAAAGACCGGAAACGCTCCCAGTCGGTCACAGCCGCGTTAAACGCATCCAGCTCAACCTTGGCCATGTTGGTGTAATGCTTCACCACATCCGTGCCGAAGGCAGCATGGGTGAACTCGCTCTCGCTGAACAGCTTGGCGGCATCCGCTAGCGTATGGGGCACGCGCGGCAGATCGGCCGTGTAGGCATTGCCCTTGAACATCTCCACTGGCGCGAAATCGCCCTCTATCCCTTCCAGCCCCGCCGCGATCATGGCGGCCAGCACCAGATACGGGTTCACATCGCCGCCCGGCAGCCGGTTTTCCACGCGGATGGATTTGCCATGCCCCAGCACACGGAAGGCACAGGTGCGGTTATCCATGCCCCAGGCCAGCGCGGTGGGGGCAAAGCTGCCCACGGCAAAACGCTTGTAGGAGTTGATATTGGGCGCGAAGAACAAGGCAATTTCCGGCGCGCGGCGCAGCAGCCCCGCCATGAACTGCTTAAACATCTTGGATGGCGAATGGCCATCCGCATCGAGAAACACGGCATTCCCCGCCTCGTCGCGGAGCGAGAGATGGGTGTGGCAGCTATTGCCCTCACGCTCGTTGAACTTGGCCATGAAGGTGAGCGCCATGCCCTCCTGCGCGGCAAGCTCCTTGGCGGCTTCCTTGTAGATCACATGCTTGTCGCACGAGGTTAAAGCCGGGCCGTAGCGGAAGTTAATTTCATGCTGGCCGAGATTGCACTCGCCCTTGGAATTTTCCACCTGGATTCCCGCATCCTCCATGGCGTTGCGGATGCGGCGGATAAGCGGCTCCACCCGCGCCGTGCCCAGGATGGAATAGTCGTTATTATACTGGTTGGCGGGCGTCAGGCCCCGGTAGGCCTTGTCCCAGGCATCCTCGTATGTGTTGCGGAACAGGATGAATTCCAGCTCCGTCGCGGCCCAGGCGCTAAGGCCGTGGGATTTCAGCCGGTCCAGTTGCTTCTTCAGCATGGTGCGGGGCGAAACCTCGGCTGGCTTATGCCCGTGCAGCTCAATGTCGCACAGAATAATGGCCGCCTTCTCCTGCCACGGCGCCAGGCACAACGTGGAAAGGTCTGGGGCGAAGATGAAATCGCCATAGCCTTTCTCCCAGCTCGTCAGCTCGTACCCAGCAACAGGGGCGCACTCAATATCGGTAGCGAGCAGATAGGAGCAGCCTTCCGCGGCCTCGGAGGCCACCGACTCGAAGAAGAATTTGGGCATCACCCGCTTACCCTGCAGGCGCCCCTGCATGTCGCAAGCGGCAACGATGATGGTGTCGATCGCACCTCCATCAGCCATGGATTTGAGTTCAGACAGGGTCAGTTGGGGGGACGAGGCCATGAAAATACTCCAGAGCGCCTTTTTTGTCGATTATAATCGAAGTTTTTGTTCTGCCCAGCCCATTAACACGCAAGTTTGTGTTGGCGGATCAACAAGCGGCGTATTAGTCTTCGTTTATAAAATCAAACACAACAACAAGGGGCCACAAATGTCTACTGAAGGCAATAAAGAGGTTCTCGAACAAGATGTCCTGGCTGCAGACGCCGCCGTGCTCCACAAAATGGGCTATGCGCAGGAATTATCGCGCCGCATGCACGGCTTTTCCAATTTTGCCGTGTCTTTTTCCATCATCTGCATTCTCGCCGGTGGCATCACCTCGTTTCAAACGGGCTTTTGCACCGGTGGCGGCTTCACCACCATCGTAGGCTGGGTGGTCGGCGCCATCTTCGCCCTGATCGTGGGCAGCTCCATGGCGCAAATCGCCTCCGCCTACCCCACAGCGGGCGGGCTTTATCACTGGTCCTCCATCCTTGGCGGACGCGGCTGGGGCTGGGTCACGGCCTGGTTTAACATGCTCGGCCTCATCTTCGTCGTCGCTTCGGTGAATGTCGGCGTGTATCTGCTCTTCACCGGTCTTATCCTGGGCGATATTTTCCATATCGACACCTCCAGCTGGGCCGGCATGTGGCCAAGCTGGGCCGGTGGCTGGCCCCAGGTTCTGGCGGTTACTCTCATTACTGGTACGCAGGGGCTACTAAACCATTTCGGCATCCGCCTCACCACCAAGCTTATCGACTTTTCCGGCTATCTTATTCTGGTCGTGGCGGCGATCCTCACCCTCTCGCTGCTTGGCACCACCCCGCATCTCAATTTCTCCGCCCTGCTCACCTTCCATAATTTCTCGGGCGATGCGGGCGGCGGTATTGTTCCGCACAGCGAGTCTCACCTCTATATATTCCTGCTGGCGCTGCTCTACCCGCTCTACACCATTACCGGGTTCGACGGCTCGGCCCATACCTCGGAAGAAACCGTGGATGCGCGCCGCAACGTGCCGCGCGGTATCCTTAACGCTATTTTCTGGTCCGGCGTATTTGGCCTGGCCATGGCCGGCGCCTTCGTGCTGTCCATTCAAGACCCGGCCAAAGCAGCCAGCGCGGGGGCCAATATTTCCTACAACATCCTCGGCGGGCTGGCCGTGCCCACACCGCTTAAAGACGCGCTGCTCATCGCCATTGTCCTCTCCAACTTCCTTTGCGCGCTGGCCGGCGTCACCTCCACCTCGCGCATGATCTACGCCTTCTCGCGCGATGGCGGGCTGCCTTTCCATAATCTGTGGCGCCAAGTGGACCATAAACACCGCTCACCCGTACCTGCCGTCTGGCTCACGGTGGTGCTATCCATCCTCGTCACCCTTTACTCCTCGGCCTTCTGGACCCTGGCGGCGGGCTGCGCGATGTTCCTTTATATCTCTTACGCCATGCCCATTCTCGCCGGGCTGTTTGCCGAGGGCAAAAGCTGGACCGAGTTCGGGCCATTCCGCCTGGGCGTGTTCTCCAAGCCGCTGGCCCTGCTCACCGTGCTGGGCGCGATCATGATCGTCTATATCGGTACCCGTCCGCCCAATTCACAGCTTATTGAGTACCTGGTTGGGCTGCTTGTTATTCTGGCGGTGCTGTGGTTCAGCGTTGCGCGCACACGCTTCCCCGGCCCGCCCATCAGCGCCGGTGAAATCGCCGCCCGCGCCGCCGAAATTGCCGCCGAGGAGAAGGCGCTCGAAGGCGCCGTGGATTAAAGTTTGGTTAAATACACAAGCGGGGCCACCCGCTTATGGAACAAAAAGTCCGGGTGCCAAAAGGTGCCCGGGCTTTTTTTGGCCGCCATCTTCAGGCCCCGAAAAAGCTTGGTTACAGCCCCTTTTGCATAATCACTACATCAAGCCAGCGGTCTAATTTATAGCCAACCTTTCGCATGGTGCCGCAATGCGAGAAGCCCAGGCTGGCATGCATGCCAATCGAGGCAACATTCTCAGAATCACCTATAAGCGCCAGCATTTGCTTGAAATTTTGCGAGCGGGCGCGGTCGAGTAACTGCGCAACCAGGGCCTTGCCCACGCCCTGGCCGCGCACGCCCTCGCGCACATACACGCTATCCTCCACCGTGTAGCAGTAGGCGGCACGATCGCGGAACGGGCCATAATAGCCAAAGCCAAGTATGCCCGAGGCATCACGGGCGACGAGCCAAGCAAAGCCCGCGGCACGCTTACTGGCCAGGCGCGCGCTCATTTCCTCCAGGCTGGGCGGAACATCCTCGAACGTGCCGGTGCCGGTAAGCACATGATGGGCGTAAATGGATTGGATGCTGGGCAGATCCTCATCCTGCGCGTCCAAAACTTCCATGCGGGACTCCTTTTGTTCACCGCAACATGGCAAATTGCGCCACCGCCGGAAAGGCACATCACCAACGGCGTGGAAGTTTATCATTTTGTGCCATTTTCGCGCTCATGAGAGCGTCAGGACCGGGGTACCGATTGCCGTTGTGTTCTGGGGCCGTTTTCAGGCATAAGGCGGGGAACGCGCCGGCCGGGCGACCAGCCGCTGCCGCTGCCATGCCTAAGTGTTGCCCATTGGTGCGGCACAGCTTGTGAAGAGGGTTGAGACCGTATGAACGACACGCCGCGCAACCCCGGTCTGGGCGATACGGCCGGCCAAACCGCCGCCAACCCGGACATTGCCGCGTTGAACGATGCGGGCATGGGGGCCAACCCACAGCTGCAGGCCCGGCTTGCCGCCGTAATGTACACGGCCCGTTACCATGGCGTTGAAATGAACCTGGAGAGCCTGCGGCTGCGCCCGGACGAGCCAGCCCCCTCCCCGCCCGTGCTGGTGGAGTGGCTGCGCGAGGCCGGGCTATGGGCACGCGGTGTGCCGATGAATTTCCGTCAATTGCTGAAGGTTGACGACCCTGCGCCCATTGTATTGCTGCTCAACGATGGCGGCGCGGCTCTGGTTGTGGGGCGCAACCGCGAGAAACAGATTTTGCTGCTGCGCGACCCGCGCGGTGGCGCCTACGACCCCGCCATGGCCGTGGATGAATTGCGGCTGAAGCAAGTATGGAGCGGCGGCGTGCTGCTGATCCGCGCCAACCGCGCGGGGGTGGAAGGCGATCCGCCGATTAATCTTTCCATGCTCGCCAAGCTGGTATGGAGCGACAAATCCGTTCTGCGCGACATCGCCATCGCCTCCATCACCATTACAATCCTGTCCCTCGTGCCAATCCTTCTGGTCATGCGCACCATCAGCTCGGTGATGCAGTACCGGAGCACCGATACACTTGATGTCATCATCGTTGTTCTGTTCACGACCATCGTTTTCGAGGCGCTCTTAACCTGGGGGCGCAAGATGATGGAGGTCATATTGGGCGCCAAGCTCGATTCCCGGCTCAACCTCATCATTTTCGACCGGCTGATGGCCCTGCCCATCGAGTTCTTCGAGCGGCAGCGGGCCGGTGAGCTGACCTATAAGGTGCAGCAGGTCAACCGGGTGCGCGAATTCCTTACCGGCAAGCTGATGAACACGTTCATCGATGTGGTGATGCTGTGCATTTTGCTGCCGGTCGTCTTCTTCATCAACGCAACCCTGGCCTGGACAGTGCTGGTGGCGGCGGCGCTCATCGCCGTCATCATCGCCATCTTCCTGCGCCCCCTTGGCGCGCTCACCGGCAAGCTGGTGGAAGCGGAATCCGGCAAGGGTTCCGTGCTGGTGGAATCGATCGCCGGTATAAAAACAGTGAAGGCGCTGGCACTAGAGCCTGCCCGCAGCGCCGATTGGGACCGGCGCGTGGCCGAGGTCGCAGAATTGCATATTGAAATGGGCAATATGGCCAACTGGCCTGCCTCTCTCACCCTGCCGCTGCAGCGTTACTGCTCGTATGGCGCGGTCACGCTTGGCGCCTATATCGCTCTACACAGCAATTCCGCCTTCGATGCAGGCAGCATCGCCGGCTTCATGATGCTCGGCGGGCGTGTGGCCGGGCCGCTGGTCAGCCTGGCCAGCATCATGGAGGATGTTGAGAAAGCCAGGGCCTCGATCCAGCATGTGGCCTGGGTGCTCAACCGCCCCAACGAGAAACATGCGCTCACCCACGGGCTTCGGCCTCGCTTTGAAGGCGCAATAGAATTTGATGACGTGACCTTCCGTTACGAAGGCACAAAAACCCCAGCACTGGACAAGATGAGCTTCAAGATTCCAGCAGGTACCATGCTGGGGCTGGTCGGGCGCTCAGGCTCGGGTAAATCCACCATCACCCGCCTGCTGCAAGGCATTAATCGCGACTATACCGGCTCCATCAAGGTTGATGGCAACGACATGCGCGAGATCAATCTGCGGCATCTGCGCAAGAATTTCGGCATGGTGCTGCAAGAGAACTTCCTGTTCCGCGGCTCCATCCGCGAAAATCTCATCGCTGGCCGCCCTGGCCTGTCTTTTGAAGACGCGGTGCGTGCCGCGCGCCTTGCTGGCGCCGAGGAGTTTATTGAGCGTATGCCGAATGGCTACGATACCTTCATTCAGGAAGGCTCACCCAACCTCTCCGGCGGGCAAAGGCAGCGCTTGGCCATCGCCCGCGCCCTGATTACCGACCCGAGAGTGCTGATTATGGATGAGGCGACCTCGGCGCTGGACCCGGAATCGGAAGCGTTGGTGAACGCCAATATCCAGCGCATCGCCAAGGGGCGGACGATGGTTATCGTCTCGCACCGCCTCTCCTCGCTGCTCGATTGCGACCTGATCATGGTGCTCGACCGCGGCCGCACGATCGATATCGGCACGCATCACGAGCTTGTGGAGCGTTGCGCCATTTACCGCCATCTCTGGTTCCAGCAGAACCGCCACCTCGCTCCCGAAGGCTTTGAGAATGATTCCCAAACTCCGCCAGCTCTTACCCAAGGCCTCTGATAAAGGCGCCATGGCAAACGCGGCGGACGAACCCCTGCCGCTTGCCGTGCTGGAATTTCAATCGCCAACGGCAGCGGTCATCGCCACACCGCTGCCGGTGATGGCGCGTTCAACCACGCAGCTTCTTGCGGGGTTGATCGTGATATTGCTGATTATCGCTTCAACAATGAAGCTTAACGAAGAAGTGCCGGGTACAGCGGTGCTGACTTCGACAGCGCCAGATTTCTCGGTCCAGGCTTTCAATTCCAGTTCCATCCTGCGCGACATTACCGTGAGTCCCGGCCAGCTTGTGCGCAAGGGACAGGTGGTGGCGCGGCTGGACCCCACTTATGCCCAGGCCGACCTGCAAGGCCTGACAGCGCAGGAACAAAATTATTCCGCCCAGGTGGCGCAGCTCCAGGCCCAGGAGGACGGCAAGCCCTACGTGCCAGACCCCAGCAACCCTTACGGCGCCCTGCAACTGCAAACCTATAACCAGCAAATGGGCCAGTATAACTACACAATGCAGAACTACCAGCAGCAGATAAACCAGCTGCAAACCCAGATTACCGGCTATAACAACCAGGCCGCCTATTTCCGCCAGCGTCTTACCATCGCGCAGAATGTCGAAAACATGCGCAAGAAGCTGCAAAGACTGCAAGTGGGCAGCGAGCTGGACACGGAGGCGGCAACCGATGACCGCGTCTCCATGCAGGCGCAAATGGAAAACAACATATCGGAAGCAGCGGCGGCGGAAAAGCAGCTTGCCGCGACGACAGCGCAGATGAACAGCTTCGGGCAGCAATTCAAGGCGCAAACATCCACCCAGCTCGCCACGGCGCTTAACAATCTGGCTCAGGCGCGGCAGAACCTGACCAAGGCCAAGCTGAATAGCCAGGAAATTGATCTTACCGCCCCGCAAGATGCGGTTGTGGAATCGGTGTCGCAGGAATCACCTGGCGCGGTGCTGCAACCGGGCGAAACCCTCCTTACCCTCTCGCCCATCCACGCCCCCTTCACGGTAGAGGCGCAGATCGATGCTTCCGAATCTGGCTATGTAAGCGTGGGTGACCGGGTGAATCTTGAATTCCAGACCCTGCCGCAAACCGTTTATGGCGGCGCCATCGGCACTGTCACCTCTATCTCGGCCAACAGCTTCAATCCAAACGACCAGCAGAACAATGCCACCATCGGCACGCCGCTGCCGGGCACCGGGCAGGCTTTGTATTACCGGGTCAGCATCTCGCTCGACCAGCTTAACCTGCATAATGTGCCGAAAGGCTTCCGGCTGATGCCGGGCATGCCCATCAGCGCCAATGTTATTGTTGGTAAGCAGACTTTCATGCAGTGGCTCTTCAAGAACTACGCATCGATCGCCACCAAAGCATTCCATGAGCCTTGAGCCAGACTTATGAGCGTTAAAACGAGCATCGCCGACAGCCTGGCCGCCCGGAATCCACAAAAAGCGCTTGCCCGCGCCAAGGCGCTGCAAGCCGAGGCCGCGCATGAGCGGGCATTCAAACTTTTTGTCACCGCCGCCGAGGCCGGGTTGACCGAGGCTGAGCGCGAGCTTGGATTCTACTACA
>JAKBCX010000049.1 GCA_021807465.1 Pseudomonadota bacterium
GCGGCACGCCGGGCTGGCGCTTTTTGGGTAATGCCGGGCAAACGGGTAATGCCGCCGTGGGTGTAAGCGGCGCCCCGGCCTACGCGGATGGTATTATCGTCGCCGGCTTCTCCACCGGGCTGATCGTTGCCGTCGATGCCAATTCTGGCACGCCGCTTTGGGAGCAAAGCCTCGCCGCCGGGTTTGGCCAGGCCAGCGTGGTGGATTTTTCGGACGTTGTGGCCCCTCCCGTGATTGATAATGGCGTGGTGTATGCCGTTAATCTTGGCGATAATTTCATGGCCGTGGACCTGCATTCCGGCGTGAAGGTGTGGACCCATGGCGTGGGCAGCGGCCAGCCCCCGGCCAGCGCGGGCGGGTTCCTGTTCCTATTGGATGCGGCGCAGAAACTCCATGCCATACACGCCGATGACGGGCTGGTATGCTGGACCCTGCAAATGCCGCCTTATAAAAATATGAAGAGCAAAGGCGGGCCGCAGCAATGGGCTGGGCCGGTGCTGGTTAACGGCCAGCTCGTGCTGACCAATGACCGGGGCGAGATTGCGCTGGTGGATGCGGTGCAGGGCAAAATAACCCATACGGCGAAGCTGAACGGCAAGGCGGATATACCCCCCATTGCCGCCGATGGTGTGCTGCTGCAGCTTACGCGCAATGCCAAACTGACTGCCTATGGCTGATGACACCGCGCATTGCCATTGCCGGACGGCCGAATGTCGGTAAGTCCACCCTGTTCAACCGGCTTGTGGGCCAGCGCCTGGCGCTGGTGGCCGACACGCCGGGGGTAACGCGCGACCGCAAGGAAGCGGAATGCGAGCTTGGCGGGCGCAAAGTGCTGATGGTGGATACGGCGGGGCTGGAAGAAGCGCCACCCGATACGCTGCCGGGACGCATGCGCGCCTCCACCAGCACGGCGGTGGAGCAGGCCGATCTGGTGCTGTTTGTGTTCGACGCCAAAAGCGGATTGCTGCCCGAGGATAAACATTTTGCCGCCTGGCTGCGCCGCACCGGCAAGCAAGTGCTGGTGGTGGCCAACAAGGCCGAGGGGCGCGGCGGCGCTGCCGCGGCCATGGAGGCTTATGAACTGGGTTTAGGCGAGCCTTGCGCCATTTCGGCCGAGCATAATGAGGGCATTTACGACCTCATGAGCGAGATTGCTGAACGCCTGCCGCCTTTGCCCGAGGGCGAGGCAGCAGAAGGCGAGGAACTGCCGCTGCATCTGGCCATTGTGGGGCGGCCCAATGCGGGCAAATCCACGCTGCTGAACTACCTGCTGGGCGAGCAGCGAATGATTACCGGGCCGGAGCCTGGGCTGACACGCGATGCGGTCTCGGTGGATTTTACTGGGCCGGATGGCAAGCTGTACCGCGTGGTGGATACGGCGGGGCTGCGAAAGCGCGCCAAGGTGGATGCAGGGCTGGAAAAAATGTCCACCAGCTCATCCATCGAGGCACTGAAGCGGGCCGAGATGGCGGTACTGGCCATAGATGCGGTGCAGGGCGTGCAGGAGCAGGATTTGCACATTGCGCGCCTTATTGAGCGCGAGGGGCGGGGCTGCGTGATCGCGCTGACCAAATGGGACGCAGTAGAGGACCGGGGCGATGCGCGCAAGGCGGCTTTGGACCGGATTTCTATTTCGCTGAGTCAGATGAAGGGCATTACTATCGTCCCCATTTCCGCCGAGACGGGCGAAGGCATGGCCAAGCTCTTTCCCGCCATTCGGGCAACCTACGAGAAGTGGAACACGCGCATCTCCACTAGCCAGCTTAACCGCTGGTTCGAGGCGGCTTTGGAGCGCTTCCCGCCGCCGCTGGTGGATGGGCGGCGGCTGAAACTGCGCTATGTCACGCAGATCAAGGCGCGGCCGCCGACCTTCGCGCTGTTCGGTACACGGGCTGAGCAGACGCCGGAAACTTATCAGCGTTACCTAGTGAATTCTCTTCGCGAGACGTTCGAGCTGCCGGGTGTGCCGGTGCGCATTTACCTCCGCGGCACGAATAACCCGTACCACGAGGCATGAAAGCCTAGACCAGCTTCGTGCCCGGATGCGCCTGCCCGTGCGGGTGATGCCGGTGCAGTTTGGCGAGGGCCTCCTTGCGGTCGCGCCACACGCAAAACGCCGCGCCAAGCATACCAATGCTCAGGGGCAAAAACAGCATCTCAAGGGCCAAATCCACAATATTCATGTCACGTTTCCAGCGACTTATATTTTGAGCAACATGCGTTGCCAGGGACGTTTTATAATACGGCTGGTTGGGCCGCTATTTTTTCAATGATTTTAGTATAGGCAAGCCCGCAAAGCCAGAAGAACTTGCGGCATTGCTATGGCTTTGCTGGCTGCGCCAAGCTGTGCCGGGGGCGGGCGCCGTTGAGGAATATGCTTATACAGCGGCGTATATGCGCCTTGCGGTCCAAGCTGCCGGGCCAAGCCATGTCGCCACCACCCTTCAGAATGATGGCACCGAAAATCATGTCGATTAGCATACGCGCCATGCTATCGGCATCGTCAACCACAATACGCCCCAGCTTGGCTTGGCGGGTGAGCCAGGATGCCAATTCGGCACGCGAAACATCCGCTCCATTCTCCCGGATGATTCGCGCGAGTTCCGGGCTGTATTGAGATTCAGTGACAACCAGGCGGATGAGATCCAGCCGCTCCTGGTCGGCCTCGGGGCCGATGTCGATGCAAAAAATCCGGGCCAGCGCCTCTTCCAGCTCCATTGAATCATCCGCCGCGGCAAAATTGAGCCAGCTTGGCTTGCTGGCCGTGACCACCGCCGCAAACAAGGCGCATTTGTTGGGAAAGAGGCGGTAGAGCGTCTGTTTAGAGATTTTACAGCAGCAGGTCAGATCGTCGGTTGTGGCGTTGCCATAACCTTTTTTCAGGAAGAGCCGCTTGGCCGCCGCCACGATGACGGCACGCTGCTCGTCATCCGGCGCGGTTTTTGGCCGCCCGCGTCCGCGATTCATGGCTGCTTGCACAAATACTCCTTTCCATCCCAGTTTTGCTTCCTATCTACGCTGTAATGCGTCTCTACTTACGGGTTTACAAGGGAGACACCCATTGTGCGGCGCAGCAGCTTGACAGAAATCTTGGAGCATAATATCAGTACCTTAAGGTACTTAAAATACCCGCATTAAGTCGCCTCCACCTGCCGGTTTGGTGATTTGTGCTTTTCTTCAGATCTCCAGGTGAATCCATGGCTTTGCTGACGCATCCCCTCCCCCGGACCCGGCGCCGCTGCGCCGCGCTGCTTGGCGTGCTGGCCTTGGGACCAGCCCTGGCAGGCTGCGGCAAAAAGGCACAGCACGCCGCGCCGCCACCGCAGGTGGGCGTAATTACCCTGCACGCGCAACCGCTGGAGCGCACCACCGTGCTGCCGGGCCGCACGGAGTCTGTTATGGTCTCTGACGTGCGACCGCAGGTGAGCGGGATTATCCTCAAGCGGCTCTTCACCGAAGGCAGCGACGTGAAGCAGGGGCAGCAGCTTTATCAGATCGACCCCGCCACCTATCAGGCCGCCTATGACAGCGCGAAAGCCACGCTGGCATCCGATGAGGCAGCGCTGTTCACCGCCAATGCCAAGGCCGCGCGCTACAAGCCACTGGCGGCGGCGCAGGCGGTAAGCGCACAGGCTTATAACGATGCCGCGGCTGCCGCGCAGGAAGCCGCGGCGAGTGTGGAAGCCGCGAAGGCGGCGTTGGAGCAAGCCAGGATCAATCTGCAATACACCAAGGTGCTGTCGCCCATATCGGGCACCATCGGCGCTTCCACAGTAACACCCGGCGCGCTGGTAACAGCGGAGCAGGCAACGGCCCTGGCAACAGTAACGCAGCTGAACCCTATTTACGTGGATGTGAATGAGCCGGCCACAGTATGGTTGCGGTTGAAACGGGAAGCAGCCTCGGGCCAGTTGAAAATGCAAAGCGATGGCAGCGCGAAAGTGACGCTGACGCTTGAGGATGGCAGCACCTATAATTTGCCAGGCAAGCTGCAATTCTCCGAGGTGCAGGTGAATGAAAGCACAGGCACGGTGCTTGTGCGCGCAATTTTTTCGAATCCACAACACCTTCTGCTGCCCGGCATGTATGTGCATGCCACCGTGGACGAAGGCGTAAACCCCAACGGGCTGCTGGTGCCGCAACAGGCGGTCTCGCACGATACCAGGGGCGATGCCACAGTGTATGTGGTGGGCAAAAACAATATGGCGGAGCTGAAGATCATCCAGATTGGCGACAATTTTGGCAATGACTGGGTGGTAACGGGAGGCCTGAAGGCCGGTGAGCGTGTGATTGTGGATGGGCTGCAAAGCGTGCAGCCCGGCGCGCCGGTAACGCCGGTGGCCGAAAACACGGCCAACGCGTCCTCGTAACCGGCGGAGCCTAAACGAATATGTCACGATTTTTTATCGACCGCCCGATTTTTGCCTGGGTGCTGGCGCTGCTGCTGATGCTGCTCGGCGGTCTTTCAATCCTGCGCCTGCCCATAGCGCAATATCCTAACATCGTGCCACCGCAGATCTCCATCTCGGCCACCTATCCCGGCGCCTCGGCACAGACAGTGGCGAACCTGGTGATCCGGCCGATTTTACAACAAATGTCAGGGCTGGATGGGCTTGAATATATCGATGCCACATCGGAATCCAACGGCACGGCGGAAATCGACCTGACCTTTACACAGCGCACGGACCCGAACACCGCGCAAGTGCAGGTGCAGAACAAACTGTCTCTAGCCGAGCCAACCCTGCCCACGGAAGTAACCACCGAAGGGCTGCGGGTTCAGAAGGCGACCAAGAATTTCATGCTCATCATCGGCCTGGTCTCCACCGATGGCATGATGAAATCGCCTGATATTGCCGATTATATCGCCTCTCATCTGCAAGACCCGCTGACGCGCATTCCCGGCGTGGGCGATTACACGCTGTTCGGTTCGGAATATGCCATGCGCATCTGGCTGAACCCGGACAAGATGTACAAATACGGGTTGACGGTAAGCGACATCACCACCGCAATTCAGGCACAGAACGCACAGATTCCGGCGGGCGAGTTGGGCGGGCTGCCGGCGGTGCCGGGGCAGCGGCTGGATGCCACCATTATCGGCCCAAGCCTGCTGAGTACGCCAAAGCAGTTCGGCAACATTCTGGTTAAGGTGGAGCCGAGCGGCGCGCAAGTGCGGCTGCATGATGTGGCACGCGTGGCGCTTGGCGCACAGAGCTACGCCATCTCTGGCCTGTTCGACAACCAGCCCGCCAGCGGCATAGGACTGAAGCTGACACCGGGCGCCAACCAGCTTTCCACTGAGAATGCGGTAAAGGCGGAGATGGCCAGGCTGGCCAAGAATCTGCCACCAGGCCTGAAGGTGGTTTATCCGTTCGATACCGAACCGTATATCGTGCTCTCGCTCACCGAAGTGGTGAAGACTTTGTTCCTCGCCATCGGCCTGGTGTTTTTGGTGATGCTGCTCTTCCTGCAGAATTTCCGCGCCACGCTCATTCCCACTATCGCTGTGCCGGTGGTTCTGCTGGGCACGTTTGGGGTGATGGCGGCACTTGGCTACTCCATCAACACGCTCACCATGCTGGCCATGGTGCTGGCCGTGGGGCTGTTGGTGGATGACGCCATTGTGGTGGTGGAGAATGTCGACAGGCTGATGCATGAGCGCAAGCTTTCCGCGCGTGAGGCGGCCCGGCAGTCGATGGACGAGATTTCCGGCGCGCTTGTGGCCATCGCGCTCGTGCTTTCCGCCGTGTTTCTGCCCATGGCGTTTTTCGGCGGCGCCACGGGCGTGATCTACCGGCAATTCTCCGTCACCATCATTTCGGCGATGCTACTTTCCGTGCTCACCGCGCTCATCTTCACCCCAGCCTTATGCGGTACGCTACTTAAGCCGCAGAAGGAAGACGGGCTGCATCAGCACGGGATATTCTCCGCGTTCAACCGCGGCTTCAACGCCGCGCGCGGGCGGTATCTGGGCATAACCCGGAAGATGACGGTGTGGCGCCGTTTGTCGATGCTCGGCTTCCTCGCCATTACGCTGCTTATGGTCATCCTGTTCATGCAAATTCCCATCGGCTTCCTGCCAAATGAGGACCAGGGACTGCTGCTTGGCCAGACCGTGCTGCCGCCAGGTTCCACCGCCGCGCAAACCGCCAAGCTGAACAGGCAGGTGACGGATTACGTGTTGTCTCACGAAGGGAAGAACGTGGATTCGATCTTCACCGCCACGGGCTTCAACCTGGCCGGGCAGGCGCAGAATCAGGGCTTTCTGGTGCTGCACATGAAGAATTGGGACCAGCGGACGAAGGCCTCGCAATCGGTGAGCGCCGTAGCGCGCCAGGTGATGGCGCATTTCGCGGGCAACCGCGAGGGCCAGGTCATCGTCTTCCAGCCGCCGCCCGTGATCGGGCTGGGCAATGCCACAGGCTTTGACTTGGAGCTGCAGAACACGGGCGGCCTCAGCCACGAACAATTCCTGGCCGCGCGCAACCAACTTTTGGCCATGGCGGCTAAAGACCCTCTGCTGGCCGCCGTGCGCCCTAACGGGCTGGATGACGCACCGGAATACAAGTTGAATATCGACCGTGGAAAAGCCTTGGCCATGGGGATTAGCACAACAGACCTGAACAATACGATCGAAGCGGCACTGGCCTCGGAGTATGTGGACCAATTTATCCGCGACGGGCGCGTGAAGCAGGTTTACATACAGGGTGAGGCCGATGCGCGTATGCAACCCTCCGATCTTTCGCGCTGGTATGTGCGCAACGCGGCCGGTGACATGGTGCCATTCGACACCTTTATAACCGGAAGCTGGACCACGGGGCCGCAGAAAGTAGAGATTTATAACAGCCTCACCTCCTACGAAATCCAGGGTCAGCCCGCGCCAGGCGTGAGCAGCGGCACGGCCATGGCGGAGATAAAGAAGCTAGTCTCCAAGCTGCCGCATGGCGTGGGTATGGAATGGACCAATATGTCTTACGAGCAGGTGAAGGCCGGCTCGCAAACCGGGGCACTTTACTCCATTTCCGTTATCGTGGTGCTGCTATGCTTGGCAGCACTTTATGAGAGCTGGTCGATCCCGGCCGCGGTGATCTTCGTCGTACCGCTCGGCATTATCGGTGCCGTACTGGCCACACTGCTGCGCGGGCTGGATAATGACGTGTATTTCGAGGTGGGGCTGCTCACAACCATGGGTCTGGCCACCAAAAATGCCATTCTGATTGTGGAATTCGCGCGCGCCTTCTTCGAGGAAGGCGCATCGCTGACCGAGGCCGCCTTGCACGCGGCGCAGGAACGGTTCCGCCCGATTTTGATGACCTCCATTGCCTTCGTGTTCGGCACGCTGCCGCTGGCCATGGCCACTGGCGCAGGGGCCGCAAGCCGCACGGCCATCGGCACCGCCGTGGTAGGGGGCATGCTCACAGCCACCTTCCTCGCCATCTTCTTCGTACCGGTTCTCTTCGTGGTGGTGCTGACATTCACCAAGGTAAGGCGGCGCAAGGAGATGGCGGCTTTAGCCGAAGCACTCGATGCGGAAGGAAAATAAGATGATGCGTAAGCCTCTCTCCGCACTGCTGCTGGGCCTGCTTACCGGCTGCAGTCTTATCCCCGCTTATCACCGCCCGGCTGCACCCATAGCCTCTACCTGGCCTGCAAGTGCCAGTACGGGGCCAGGCGGGCCAGCCGCCGCGGATATTGGCTGGCGGCAATTCTTCGCCGACCCGGCCCTGCAATCACTCATCGCGCTGGGGCTGGAGAATAACCGCGACCTGCGCGTGGCGGTGCTGAATGTGGAGCAGGCGCAAGCGCAATATGCGTCGGACCGCGCCGGCCTGTTCCCCATGGTGGATGCCACGGGCATGCTGACGCGCCAGCATATTCCCGCTGACGTTGCCGGCTTTAATTCACCTGAGAATATCCAGGAATACAGCCTGGGTGCCGGCACGGTTTCGTGGGAGCTGGATTTGTTCGGCAAAATCCGCAGCCAGGCCAAGGCGGCGCAGGAAACTTATCTCAGCAATGCCGATACCGCACTTTCCACGCAGATAAGCCTGGTGGCTGAGATTGCATCCAACTACTACGCTTGGCTCGCAGACCGCGAGTCGCTGCGCGTATCGCAGGATACAGCAACAGCCCAGGCACATTCGCTGGAACTCACCCAGATGGAGCTTAGCCACGGTACGGCCACCGCGCAGGATGTGGCCCAGGCGCAATCGGCGCTATACACGGCGCAGGCCGCCGTGTCGGCATATCAGCGCCAGGTGAGCGCGGATATGGACCAGCTGGTACTGCTGGCAGGCACACCACTGCC
>JAKBCX010000050.1 GCA_021807465.1 Pseudomonadota bacterium
CCCATCTTGGAAATCTGCTTCAACTGCGCGGCATAATCTTCCAGGTCGAACTTGCCCTTCGCCATTTTCTTGGCGAGTTTCTCGGCCTCTTGCTGGTCGATATTCGCCGCCGCGCGCTCAACCAGCCCGACAATATCGCCCATGCCGAGAATACGGCCCGCGATACGCTCCGGGTTGAACTCGTCCAGCGCGTCAATCTTCTCGCCCATGCCGGCGAGCTTGATGGGCGCGCCGGTAACCGCGCGCATGGACAGCGCCGCGCCGCCGCGCGCATCGCCATCCAGCCGGGTCATCACAATACCGGTGACGGACAGAGTCTCGTTAAAGGCGGTGGCGGTGGTCACAGCATCCTGGCCGGTCATGGCATCCACCACCAGCAGGGTTTCCGCCGGGTTCACCGCATTGCGGATCGCCTTCACCTCTTCCATCAGCGCAAGGTCGATGGACAGGCGGCCCGCCGTGTCGAGAATCACAACGTCGTAAACCTCGCGCCTTGCAGTATCCATGGCGCGCTGGGCAATTTGCAGCGGCGTCTGCCCGGCAATGATGGGCAGAGATGCCACTTCGGCCTTCTGGGCAAGCTGTTCCAACTGCAACTGCGCGGCGGGGCGCTGCGTATCCAGGCTGGCCAGCAGCACTTTCTTGCGCTCGCGGGTTTTCAGCCGCAGCGCGATTTTGGCCGAGGTGGTGGTTTTACCCGAACCCTGCAAGCCAACCATCAGGAAGGGGATGGGCGCCGGGGCGTTGAGGTTCAGCGGCACCGTGCTGCCGCCCAGAGCCTCGGTCAGCGCGTCATTGACGATCTTGACGACCATCTGCCCCGGCGAGACGGAGCGCAGCACTTCCGTGCCAACGGCCTGTTCCTTCACCTTGGCGACAAAATCCTTGACCACGGGCAGCGCCACGTCGGCATCGAGGAGTGCTAAGCGGATTTCCCGCAGTGCCTCGTTCACATCGGCTTCAGACAGGCTGCCGCGGCGGCGGAGCCGGTCGAAAATATCCGAAAATTTGCCCGACAGGTTGTCGAACATGGTCTAAAATCCTTACACCACAACGCAACGCACAACGCGCCGTGGTGCGAACCCTCGCAGCACGGCGTTTAACGTGGGCGGCACATGCCCCCAAGCGGCGGGAGAGTCAAGCCGCGAGCGCGGCACCCCCTAAGGGCAGCTCTGCGCCATCCATGGCCCGCCGCACGGTTATGGCGCCCAAATCCACCCCTGGCAGCGCCACGGTAAAACCATGGCAGCCGCTGCCAAACCCGGCTTCGCGCACATCCGCCCGGTAGCGGTTGGCCACCACGCGGGCCAGAATTTCGCCCCCGCGCATGACCAACAGGGTTACCGGCACGTCCGGCGCCGCCGCGCATTGCGCCCAGCCCGCGCACACACCCGCCGCCAAATAATCCACCCAGCCGCGCAAGGGGCCGGGCATTTCCGCCACCGGGGGCAGCCCGGCGCGGCTGTTTACCGCATGTTGCAAGGCCTGCAGGGCCAGCCCCTCCTCCAGGCGCGGCAGGCAGGGCGGGCCGGGAATATCCTCACCAGGGTAGAGGGCAAAATACTCCGCCGCATTCTGGAACCAGTTGCGCGGCGTCTCGTTAAGATAGCTCTCGCTCCAGCACCCTTCCGAGCGCAACAGCGCGTGCCGTTCCAGCTCTATGTGCAGGTAGGACACCTGCTCCACCCGCGCGGCCTGGGTCACGCTTACCCCGTTCACCAGCCGCCAGGCCGGTACCAGCGCATTGCCCAGGCACATGCCATGGCCGGGCGAGACGGTGAGCGGGCGGACAGGCAGTCCTTCGCCCAGCGCGCCGGGGATAAAGGTGACGGGCAGCATAAGCGGGTTGCCCCTGATGAAGCGCCCATCATACACGCTTCGGCCAATCCATTTTATGCGCCGCGCTCCTTCATGCGTCAGCACCTCATCGCCAGTGGCCAGATGCTCCACCGCTATTTCGCCCGCTGGCGTGGCAATGCGGGTTCCGGGGCAGAAACAGGCGGCCACGTCGAAGCCCAGCGCCTTCATCAGGTCATCATCCACCACTGAAAGCGTATTCGCCACGCCGGGATGAGAAAACGCGTCGAAAGAATCCGCCGCCACGGCGGTGGACCAGTCGTAGTAATCGCTGATGGTCGAGAAGCTGGCCAGGCTGGTCTGGCCGTTATCGACCGAGAAATAGGCCGGCGGTGATGTGGAGGTGTAGGGGTTGGCATTCGTTTCCAGCACGCCAGGGGCAGAGAAACGGAACAAATCCATCAGGCTGAAAAACGGCCCGCCATTGCCCCAGCCGCTGCGGCCCAGCGCATGGGCCAGCTCATGCTCGGCTACGCCCACAAAATCTTCCTCCCCGGCAATGGCGCGGTCCGTGGTGCTGAAATTCAGTACCGCACCGCCCGTGCCAAAGGTAACGCCGCCATCGGGCAAGGAGGAACCTTTCATCAGCCCCAGCGCCTCGGCCTGGGCGATGGTTAGGTACACGCCATAGCCGTTGGTTGGGTCGGTAGCCGGCATGTCGTTGGCGGCGGTTTGCGCCACCGGGCTGGCGGCGTGGGCGCGCAGCGCGTTCACCACCTGGGTGTAGCCGTAGAGATGCATATTCTCAGGGCCGGCCTCGCCGAGAATCTGCCCGGTCGAATCCCAGTTCACATCGATGCTGATGGTAATGTTGTCGGTAATCAGCGCATCGAGCTGCTGCGCGGCGAAATCCAGCGCCGTGACAAAACCGGATGGCGCAAGGGATGTATCCGGCTCGTAAACAAGATTGATTTCCATGCTACCCCCGCTGCATTTTCATGCCTTGGTAACAGGAAAAAGTGGAGAAAAACTTTACCCGCCTAACGCCGCGCGCAGACGGGCCGCCTCGGCGCCGGAGTAAAACCCTTCGCGCAGCAGCAGGTCGATCAGCACGAGCGTGACATTGAATTTGAACTCATCCGTCCGCGCCAGCACCTCCGCCACCCGCGCCAGGGGCCAGAGGGTGAAGGATTCAACCTCGCCATCCATCGGGTGCGGGGTAAAATTCTCGGGTAATTCAATGTCGTAGGCATAGATCACGTCACGCCGCAGCCCTTCGGGGCGCTCCATGTTATACGTGAACACCGCCACCTGGCGGGCCTGGACGGCAAGGTTTTCCGGCAAACCGGCTTCTTCCTCCGCCTCTTTTATCAGCGCGGCAAAGGGCGTGTAGCCGGCCGGCACGCCGCCCGCCACCAAATGGTCCAGCTTGCCCGCATCCAGCTTCTTGTTGGCTGCGCGTTTCGCAACCCAGAGATGCGCCCCCTCCGCCCGGCGGACCAGCCCGTTGAGGTGCACGCCCATGCCGATAACGCCAAAGCGGGGCAACGCGCCGCGGTCCAGAACGCCCAGGCTTGGGCCGTCAGCCGACACGCGTACATCGAAATTTTCCGTCCGCAAGGCAATGCCAAGTGCGGCGGCCATTTCATTGAGGCGCGGCAGCAGAGCCTCGTCCATCTGCACCCTGTCCGTCTGGCGTTTTACGCCCGAAAACAAGGCGGCAAGCTGGTCCGCGGTAGCCGGGTGCAAATAGCCGATATGATGCGCCCCGGCGTAAAGCGGCAGCCGTGTGCCGGGCAGGTCCGCCGTGTGACAGGCAGCAATGTGCGCGAGGAGCTTTGCAATTTCCGAGTCAGATGCCATGTGCGCTGCATGACCCGTAATGCCGCCCGTGCCAACCCCCATCTTGCCGCCGGCGCTTCCGTAAAGCGTGAGCGCAGCGCCTTTGCCACCATTGCCTCGCTGCTGCCCTATTTGTGGCCCCAGGGCGAACCCGTTTTGCGCCTGCGCCTTGTGCTGGCGGTTGTGGCCATGCTGGTCTCGGTGGGCGCGCAGGCTTGGTTCCCCATTCTGTACGCCCATGCGGTGGATAAGCTCTCGCCCAAGGCCGGACCGCTTGCCCTCCCGGCGGCGCTTATTGTTGGCTATGCGCTGGTGCGCGTCTGCGGCTCTGGTTTTGGCGAGTTGCGCGATGCGCTGTTCGCAGCCGTGCAAATGCGCGCCTCGCGTGTCGTGGCGCGCAAAACCTTCGAGCATCTGCACGCGCTTTCCATGCGCTACCATCTGGACCGGCAGACGGGCGGGCTTTCCAACATTATCCTGCGCGGTACGCTGGGCATCCAGAACGTGCTGCGCCTCGTCACCTTCAACCTGCTGCCCACCATGGTCCTGCTGGTGGTGATGATCGGCGTGCTGTGGCGGGTGCTAGGTATAAGCTATGCGCTGGTCATCTTCGTGGCTCTCGGCGCTTATATCGCCTTCACCTTCTCCTTCACCGCCTGGCGCACCAAATTCCGCCGCACCATGAACGAGATGGATAACGAGGCGCAGACAAAAGCCATCGACAGCCTGCTGAATTTTGAAACCGTCAAATATTTTGGCAACGAGGAGCATGAGTCGAAGCGCTTCGACCAAAGCCTGGCGCGGTTCGAGACGGCTTCGGTCAAATCCCAGGTCTCGCTGAACGGGCTGAATATCGGCCAGTCGTCCATTATCGCCATCGCCATGGCGGTAACCATGCTCATGGCGGCCAATGATGTCGTCTATCATCATATGTCAGTCGGCCATTTCGTGATGGTGAACACCTACCTGCTGCAGATTTCCATCCCCCTGAATATGCTGGGCTTTGCCTATCTCACCCTCAACCAGGGCCTCATCGACATGGAGCAGATGTTCTCGCTGCTGCGTGTGAACCAGGAGGTGAAGGACAAGCAAGGCGCGCTGGCGCTGGAACGGCATGGCAAACCCGCCGAGGTGCGGTTCGAGAATGTGCATTTCGCCTACAACCCGGACCGGCAGATTCTCAAGGGCATCAGCTTCACCGCAGCACCCGGCAAGAAAATCGCCTTGGTTGGCCCCACCGGCTCGGGCAAATCCACCATCTCGCGCCTGCTTTTCCGCTTTTACGACACAACAGGCGGGGCGGTGCTGGTGGATGGGCATGATGTGCGCCATGTCACCCAAGCCTCGCTGCGCGGGGCCATTGGCGTGGTGCCGCAGGATACGGTGCTGTTCAACGACACCATCTTTTACAACATCGCCTATGGCCGCCCCGGCGCCACGGTGGAGGAGATAGAACAGGCGGCGCGCTTTGCCCAGATTCACGACTTCATCATGTCTCTCCCGCAGGGCTACAAAACCCGCGTGGGCGAGCGCGGGCTGAAGCTCTCAGGCGGCGAGAAGCAGCGCGTGGCCATTGCCCGCACCATCCTGAAAGACCCGCGAATCCTGATTCTGGACGAAGCCACATCGGCCCTGGACACGCATACCGAGCAGGAAATCTCTGCCGCTTTGCGCCGAGTTTCGTTCGACCGCACCACGCTGGTCATCGCCCACCGGCTCTCCACGGTGACCGATGCTGACGAGATATTGGTGCTGCGCGAAGGGACGATTGTGGAGCGCGGCACCCATGCCAGCCTGCTGGCGCAAGACGGGGTTTATGCCGGCATGTGGGCCGTGCAGCAGGCCGAGGGTGAAGAAAATGAGCTGCAAGAGGTGGCGGAGTAAGCCGCGCGATGGTAGCGCCCCCTGAGGCACACTAATTATAAAGCGTATTGATGGAAAATGAGATGAGCGACGACAGACAATCCCCGCCGGAGCGCGAACTGAGCCATGCCGGCTCGGTCGTGGATAAGGCCATTGAATATATGGTGGGCCAGAACATCTCGGAGCTGGCCATTGCCTCGGCCCTGCTGGGCGGCGCCATGGGGCTGCTGACCCGCGTGCTGCCAGACGAGGTGGTGGTGCAGATCCTGGAAAATGCCATCGAGAGCGTTGAAAGCGGCGAAATGCGCGGCGCCGCGGGGCAGGATCACGCCGGAGAGGCTTGACGCCCAGGAGTCTTTTGCCCATAAGCCGGGCTTCCAATTCCAGGGCTGGTGCGTGCCAGCCCTATTTTTGCGTATGTTGAGGATAGACCTATGGCCCGCCGTTGCGACCTGACCGGAAAGACCGTGCAGTCTGGCAATAATGTCAGCCACGCCAACAACAAGACCCGCCGCCGGTTCCTGCCCAACCTGCAGGTCACCACGCTGCTGTCCGACGGGCTGGGCGCCGTGCGCCTGCGCCTGTCCACCCGCGCCATCCGCACCATCGAGCATAATGGCGGGCTGGATGCGTTCCTGCTGGGCCAGACCGATGCCAAGCTGACCAGCGAAGGGCTGGAGCTGAAGCGCCGCCTGCAGAAGGCGCTGGCCAAGAAAGAGGCCAAGGCCGCCGCTTAAACCGCGCCGGGCCTGGAGATCAGGCCATGATGATACGAATTACCAGGACCCTCCAGATCGACGAGCGCGATCTGGAGGAAATTTTTACGCCAGCCTCCGGGCCGGGCGGGCAGAATGTGAACAAGGTGTCCAGCGCGGTGCAACTGCGCTTCGACCTGGCCGCCAACACCACCCTGCCCGAGCCTATAAAAATGCGCCTTGCCGCCCTGGCGGGTAAAAGGCTTAGCCGCGAGGGGGTGCTGGTCATCGACTCGGAAGCGCACCGCACCCAGTTGCGTAACCGCGAGGAAGCCCGGGAAAAACTCTTTGCCCTCATCCGTGAGGCAACCGTGGTGCCAAAGGCGCGGCGGGCGACAAAACCCACCAAAGCCTCGCAGACCAGGCGGCTGGAAACCAAAAGTAAGCGTGGCGAAACCAAACGCCTGCGGCACGGGCGGCATGGTGATGAGTAGAGGTTGATGCCCCGGGCGCCAGCGGCCATAACAACCCGGCCCGGCATGACCAAAACAGTATAGAGGCCCGTGAATGCAAACCGCCGCCAGCCGATTAGACGGGCTGGGCTGGAGTCCCGAACTCGCCAAACCGGATTTCCAGGCCAATTACGTAACTTACGGCACCGCTCAGCCGGAAACCCGGCAGAGTCTGGCGGAGCTTGGCATCCGCGTTATGGATGAGACCGGCAATAATTTCATTCTGCTGGAAAAGGGGTTCAAGAAGCTCGGCGGCGCGGTGCAGATCCATTTCCGCGGGCCAGATAATGTTTTCGCCATCAGCGCCAACACGGCGCTTAGCGGCGCCTTTAACTGCGCGGCCGGCACCGTTGCGGTTATTGGCGGCCAGCAGCATGCGCTTAAGCTCAGCGTTATGCTGTATCGCGGCGGCAAGCTGTTCTGGGGCCATGGCGCCAGCACGTTTGGCTGCCGCCTCTGGGTGGATGGCGGCAAAAGCGTGGTGGTTGGAGATGGCTGCCTGTTTTCGGAAGCCATCGAGATACGCACAAGCGATCATCATTCCGTGATCGACCTGGATAATTATACGCAGGTCAACCACCCGGCCGATGTCACTATTGGCCGCCATGTTTGGGTTGGTCCCCGCGTTTCCATCCAGAAGGGCGTCACCATTGGCCGCGGCTCCATCATCGCGGCGGGGGCGCTTGTCTCGCGCAGCGTGCCGCCGCGCGAGCTTTGGGGCGGCGTACCGGCCAGGCTTATCAAGCGCCGCGTTTCCTGGGTGGGCAGCCACCCGGCCAAGCCGGAAGCGGTTGAGCATTTACGTCAAATGATCGAGTCCGGAGAATGGTGAAACCGGGCTTGTGCTAACGCCCGGAAATACGCTACCCGCGCCGCAGATCACGGTGGCCTGTAACAAGGCTGAAACGGGAACGCGGTGCCAAATCCGCGGCTGCCCCCGCAACTGTAAGCGGCGAGCGCCCCTAAATGCCATTGCCGCAAGGTGAGAAGGCGGGGAGCGTGAAGACCCGCGAGCCAGGAGACCGGCCGGGATCGAGACATTTGCGCGTTTCCGGGCGGGGTGCACCGGGTACGGAGGGGTGAAGCCCCCGAGCCTCTGTCGCCATGAATACGCCGGAAAACCGGCACGCGAAGAGGGGATTGCCCCATGATGAAGTTGAGAAATACCCTGCTGGCGGCGGCATGTTTTGCGCCCGCCCTGGCCCATGCCGATGATACGCCGATTGTGGTAACCGCCACACGCGTGGCCACACCAGTGGACCAGGCTCCTGCCTCGGTCACCGTGCTGACCCAGGCGGATTTCATTCGCCAAGGCGACACCACGCTGGTGCAGGCGCTGGACAGCATACCGGGTGTGAACATGGTGCAGTCGGGCGGCCCCGGTAACCAGGCCAGCCTGTTCATCCGCGGCACTAATTCCGAGGATGTGCTGGTGCTGCTGGATGGTGTGCCGGTGAACGACCCCGCCAACCCG
>JAKBCX010000051.1 GCA_021807465.1 Pseudomonadota bacterium
CCTTATCCGGGCTGCGCGCCCAAAGGGTCACGTTCTTGCCTGCCTTGGCGAAGAGAACGGCAAGCGCCGTGCCCCAGGCCCCGGCGCCGATCACGCCAATATGCTTATTCATCAATCAGCCTTTCCACCAAGGCGCTGCACCCTGGCTCGCCCAAGGCTGCTTCGCAAGCGGCCAATATGGGGGCAGCTTCATCCTCAAGCCCGAAAGGCGGGTTGATGACGAGTAGGCCGCAACCATTCAGCGCGACGGGGTTCGTGTCTGGGCGGCGCAGAAACTCCAGGGCGATGGCATCGCGTATGGGGGTGAGTTTCAGGCTCTCGAAAAACGCGCGCACCGGGGCGCGGTGTTTTATGGGGTACCACACCACGAACACGCCGGAGGGGAATTTGCGCCACGCCGCCCCCAGCGTGGCGGCAAGGGTGGAAAATTCGTCCGGACGCTCAAAAGGCGGGTCGATGAGAATAAGGGCGCGGCGCTCCGGCGGGGGCAGAAAGGCGTTCAGCGCCCCGTACCCGTCGCGCTCATGCACCGCCACGTTGCTGTGGCCGCGCATGGTGCGTTTCAGCGTGGCGGCGTCCTCGGGGTGCAGCTCGCAGGCCACCAGCCGGTCCTGCTTGCGCAGCAGCGCGGCGGCAATGGCGGGGGAGCCTGGGTAGAGGCCGAGTTTGCGCACCAGCGCCACGTAATCGGCCAGGGCGGGGGGCGGGTTATCGACGATTTTGCCGATGCCCTCGCGCCATTCGCCAGTTTTTTCGGCCTGTTCGGCAAATACATCGTAATGCCCGATGCCCGCGTGTGTATCGAGCAGCAGAAACGGCTTGTCCTTGCGCTGCATGGCGCGGATGAGCGGGATGAGTAACGCGTGCTTCATCACATCGGCAAAATTGCCGGCGTGGTAGATGTGCCGGTAATTCATGCCAGGGAGTCCAGCGGCCAGCGCGGCTTGCAGGGGGCTGCCAGCTTGCTGGTGGCCCCCGCGCGCAGGCGCTCCAGCCCGGCCCAAGCCACCATTACGGCGTTATCGGTGCACAGGCGCAGCGGCGGGGCGATAAGCGGCTTGCCCGCCTGCGCGGCAATTTCCGCCAACCGGGCGCGGATGGCCTTGTTGGCCGCCACCCCGCCCGCCACCACAATGGCGGTGGCGCTGGGGCACATTGCCAGCGCATGGCTTAGCCGGTCGCCCAGAATATCCGTCACCGCCGCCTGGAAGCTGGCGGCGATGTTCGCCGCACGGGCGCGGGCGATGGGGCCGGGCGGTTCCTCGGCCACCAACTGCGCTATGGCGGTTTTAAGGCCGGAGAAAGAGAAATCGCACCCCTCCCGCCCCCGCAGCGGGCGGGGCAGCGCGATGCTGGGCGCGCCTTCAAGTGCCATTGCTTCCAAAGCCGGGCCGCCAGGGTAGGGCAGGCCGAGCAGCTTGGCGGATTTGTCGAAGGCTTCGCCCACCGCATCGTCCAGCGTGGTGCCCAGCAGCCGGTAGCGCCCCAGCCCCTCTACCGCCACGCATTGCGAATGCCCGCCGGAGAGCAGCAGCAGCAGATACGGAAAGGCAGGCTGCGCCGCCGCCAGGCCGGGCAGGCGGGCGGTGAGGGCATGGGCCTCCAGATGATTAATGGCGATATAGGGCAGGCCGGCGGCAATGGCGGCGCCCTTGGCATAGGCCGTGCCCACCAGCAGCCCGCCAATAAGCCCCGGCCCGGCGGTGGCGGCGATGGCGGCAAGCTGTGTAAAGCCCAGCCCGGCCTCGCGCAGCGCGTCCTTCACCATGGCATCGAGCGCGGCCAGATGGGCGCGGGCGGCAATTTCGGGCACCACCCCACCAAAAGCGGCATGGTCGGCAATCTGGCTCAGCACGCGCTCGGCCAAAATTGTGCCATCCGGCGCCAGAATCGCGGCGGCGGTTTCATCGCAGGAGCTTTCTATACCCAGGATGGGGTGTCCCACCCCGTCTTTTCTTTCCATGCGTCCCGCTCTAGACCAGCTTCGTGAAAACCGTAACTCCCCCGCATGCCCGCGGGCTGCCGCTTAAGGTCGGCACGCGCGGCTCGCCCCTGGCCCGCCAGCAAACCGCCACCTTTCTCTTGCTGCTGCGCCAGGTCTGCCCTGTTCTTGGCCGCTCGGAAGTGTTCGAGGAACATCTCATCACCACCACGGGCGATGCGGTACAAAACCGCGCTCTGGCCGAGATTGGCGGCAAGGGGCTGTTCGCCAAGGAAATCCACGAGGCGCTGGCGGCGGGGCGGATCGATTTTGCCGTGCATAGCCTGAAGGATCTGGAAACGGTACTGCCCGAGGGCATCGCCTTGGCCTGTACGCTGAAGCGCGAGGATGCGCGCGACGTGCTGATTCTGCCCCAAGGCGCCAAGGTGGACCCGGCCGACCCGTACAGCGCGCTGGCCAATGGCGCCAATGTTGGCTCGGCCAGTGTGCGGCGGCAGGCGCAGCTTAAATATGCGCGGCCGGACCTCAATTTCTCTCTGCTGCGCGGCAATGTGGGCACGCGCCTGGCCAAGGTGGAAAACGGCGAGGTGGATGCCACGCTGCTGGCCTATGCCGGGCTGCGGCGGCTGGGGCTGGCGGACAAGGCCAGCGTGGTGCTCAGCCCCGAGCAGATGGTGCCATCAGCCTGCCAGGGCATTGTGGGCATTACCGTGCGCACGGCGGATGAGAATTTATGGGAGCTGCTGGCAGCCATCGAGGACCCCGAGGCCAAGGCGGTTTCCGCCGCCGAGCGCGCGCTGCTGATGGCGCTGGACGGCTCCTGCCGCACGCCGATTGGCGGCTATGCGCGGCTGATGGAGGATGGTGTGCTGCACTTAACCGGGCTGGTGGCGCGGGCCGATGGCACGTTTCTGCTCCAGCGCAGCATTACCGGCGGGGTGGCCGATGCCACGGCGCTGGGTAATGAGCTGGGGCGCGAACTGAAGGCTGACAGCCCGGCGGATATTTTCGCGCCGTGAAATTGCTGGTGACCAGGCCAGAGCCGGGGGCCAGCGCCACGGCGCGGCGCCTGGAAGCCATGGGGCATGAGCCGGTGCTGCTGCCCTGCCTGAGCGTGAAAACCGTGCCGCCCCGCCTGCCGCCGCACCCCGCCGCGCTGGTGGTGACCAGCGGCCAGGCCGTGCCCGCTTTGCCCGCGCGGCTGCACCATGTGCCCGTGTTTTGCGTGGGCGATGCCACGGGCGCCAAGCTGCGCCAGGCCGGGTTTACCCGTGTGGAAAGCGCGCAGGGCGATGCGGAAGATTTGTTCCGGCTGATCGCTGCGCGGCGCGTGGCGGGGCTGCATGTGCTGGCGGTGGGCGAGCGCCACGGGCAGGCACTGCTGGCCAAAATGCGCGGCACGGGAATCGCGGCCGTGCGGCGCAAGGTTTATAGCGTGACCCGGCTGCGGCAGATGCCCGATGAGGTAAAGGCGCTGCTGGCGGCGGGCGGGCTGGATGGCGCCTTGTTCTATTCGGCCGAAACGGCGCGGGCTTTTGCCGCTTTGCACCCACCCGGCACAAGCGCCATGGCGGCCTTCGCGCTGAGCGAAAATGTGGCCCAAGCCGTTAAAGGCTTGCCCTGGCGGGAAATTCATGCCGCATTGGCGCCAACGGAGGCGGATTTGATGGCATTGCTGGCATGAGCGAGACCGGAAAGACAGAAATGGTGACCCCTGAACCGCCAGTAGCGCCCGTGGCCGCACCCGTTGCGGTAAAGCGGCGGCATCCGGTCTGGCCCTATGTGTTCACGCTCGGCTTTGTGGCGCTGGCGGCGGGCGAGGGGTATCTCTGGTATCAGGCGCAAAGGAGCCAGGCCGGCGCCACCGAGCTGGCCGTGCTGCGGGCACAGGTGGATGATCTGCGCGCTGCCCAGGCCAGCCGCGCCCCGGCGCCGGACAGCGTGACGGTGCAGGCGGATCTGGCCCAGAAATATGCGAATCTGGCGGCGCAGTTGCAGGCGGTGCAGGCGCAATCCGCCGCCAACCACGGCGCGCTTTCCATGCTGCAAGCCAATGCGGTGGATTTGGGCAAGCTCACCCAGCGCATGACGCTGCTCAACGCGCTGGGTACGGCGCGGCTGGCTTTGGATGAAGGGCAGCCTTTGGGGCAAATTCCCAACGCGCCGCCCGCTTTGGCGCAATTTGCCACTACCGCGCCGCCCACGCAGGCACAGCTGCGCGAGAGTTTTGACGCGGCGGCGCGCGCGGCCGAGGCGGCGAGCCTTTCCGGCAATGGGCAGGCAGGGTTCTGGGCGCGGGTGAAATTGCGGCTGGAAGGGCTGATAACCATTAGCAACGGCACACGGGTTGTTTTCGGCCCGCCAGCGGCGGCGGCGTTGAACATGGCACGGCAGGCGCTGGAAAATGGCGATTTGGCCGGCACGGTGGCGGCGCTGCAGGATTTGCCGCCCAGCGCGAAGGACGCGATGGCGGGCTGGCTGGGCCAGGCCCAAGCGCTGCTGGCGGCACGCGCCGCGCTGCTGAGCATGGCGCAGGGCGCCTGATGCTGACGGCGGCGAAATTTTTACTCCTGGCCGCGCTGCTGCTGGCGCTGGCCTGGTGGATTGGCGGGCTGCCCGGCGATGTAACGGCGCATGTCGGCGGCTATGCCATTACCACCAACACCCCAGCGGCCTTGCTGCTGCTGTTTCTCATTGCCGTTATCTTTACCGTAATGCTGCGCGTGCTGGGCGGCATAGGCGGCACGCCGGGTAAAATAGCGGCCTGGCGCGGGGCCAAGCGGCAGGCGGCGGGCGAGCGTGCCATGCGGCGCGGGCTGGTGGCGCTGGCGGCGGGCGACGCGGCGGCAGCCACGGCCGAGGCGCAGAAAGTGCACAAGCTGCTGGGCGATACGCCCATGGCGCTGATACTGCGGGCCGAGGCGGCGCAGCTTGCGGGGGATACGGCAACGGCAAAAAGCGCGTTTACGGCGCTGGCACAGGATAAGGAGATGCGCTTTCTGGGCCATCGCGGCCTGCTGCGCGCCGCGCTGGGCAGAGCCGATTTGGAAACCGCCAAACGCCACGCCCAGGATGCGGAGGAAGCCTATCCCGGCGGCGCCTGGACGCGCGCCCAGCGCCTGCACCTGGCGCTGAAGGCGCAGGATTACGCCGCCGCCCTGGGGCTGACACAGGATAAGAACGAAATCGCGGCCCTGGCCGTGGCGGCGGGGCAGCAAGCCATAGCGCCGCGCGATGCGCTGCGCTACGCGCAGACGGCGCTGAAAGCCGTGCCGGAATTTCCCCCGGCCCTGGCTCTGGCGGCAGAGGCGCTGCGCCGGCAGGACAAAACCCGCACCGTCCGCAAAATGCTGCTGAATGGCTGGGCGGAAAAGCCGCACCCGCTGATTGCCGCCGCATGGTTCGCGCCCGATGCCACGCCAATAGAGCGCGCGCAGGATGCCGCCGCCCTGGCCGCCGCCAACCCTGGCCATGCGGAATCAGAACTTGTGCTGGCGCAAACGGCGCTTGCCGCCGGGCTGGTAGCCGAGGCCAGGCGCCATGCCGGGCTGGCCTTGCATGCGGGAGTGGATGACGGGCGCGCCCAGGCCGTGCTGGACACGCTGGACAACAAGCCCCCTGCCCCGCCGCGCAGCGCCTGGGTGTGCGAGGCATGCCATAACACCACGCAAAGCTGGGCCGCCTTGTGCCCCGCCTGCGGCAAGCCGGGCAGCCTGCGGTGGCGCACGCCCGGCACTGCCCTGGTGTGATTTTGCGCGTCTGGCGCTGCCTTGCGGCGCTGGCCTGCCTGCTGGGCGCGGCCCCGGCGGTGGCGCAAAATTGCGGCACCATTGTTGTGCCACCCGGTTTGGGCATGGGGCCGGGGGCGGATGTCACCTCGTTCAACCCGCTGCTCACCAGCTCGCTTTACAACCAGGAGGCCGCGGGGCTGATATTCGCGCCGCTGCTCTGGATCAACCGGTTTCACGAAATTGATTACGCGCGCAGCATCGCCAGTGCCGTAAGCACGCCAGATAACGGCAAAACCTACGATGTAACGCTGAAGCCCTGGCGCTGGTCAGACGGCGTGGCGGTGAGTTCGGCGGATGTTTTATATACGTATCATCTTATCCAGGCGCTGGGGCAGGCTTATGCTGGGTATGGGCAGGGCGGTGTGCCAGACCTTATCGCCAGCGTTACCGCGCCCGATGCATCGCATGTGCAAGTGGTGCTGAAGCACGCGGTGAATCCGCAATGGTTCATCCTGAACGGGCTTGGCCAGCTCAGCCCGCTGCCGTTTCATGTGTGGGGGCGTTATTCCACCGATGAAATCTGGCAGGCGCAGAGCGACCCGGCGTTTTTCCGCGTGGGAGACGGGCCGCTTCTGCCCGTGGCGCTGAATATCGGCATCGATGCCGTGTTTGTGCCCAACCCGCTCTACCCCGTGGGCAAGATGAATTTTTCCCGCTTCGTGATGCGGTTTTCCACCGCCGAGGGGCAGGAATTGCAGGCAGTGCAGTCGGGCGAGCTGGATATGAGCAATATCCCCTTCGCACTCTACGCCAAGGCGCTCACCCTGCCGGGAGACCGCGTGGTGACTCTGCCGCCCAGCTATTCCTGGCACGAGCTGATACCGAACATGGCCAATGCGTCCACACGGTTTTTCGGCGATGTGCGGGTGCGCCAGGCGCTGGCGGATGCCATTGACCAGAAGCGGATTGTGCAACTTGTGATGCACGGGCTGGGAAGCCCGGTTTACGGGCCGGTGCCGCCTTACCCGGACACGTTCTTGTCTCCCGCGGCGCGGGCCGGGCAATACCCGGTTGGGTATGATGTGGCCAAGGCGCGAAAGCTGCTGGTGGAAGCAGGATTCATGCCGGGCAAGGATGGGGTGTTGCAAAAGAACGGGCAGCGCCTTGCCTTCACGCTGCTGATTCCGGCCGGCCCGCCGGTGAGCATCGAAATTGCCGAGAGCATCCAGCAGGATTTGCAGGCTGTGGGCATCACCATGAAGGTGCGGCAGATGGAATTCAACCAGCTTCTCGCCGTTATGGCGGGGCAGCCGCAAAAATGGCAGGCGATTCTGCTGGGCATGACCCTTGGCCCCTACCCAAGCGGGGAGGAGCTGTTCACCCAAGGCGCGGCGCTGAATAATAACGGCTATGCCAGCGCGGAAATGGACAGGCTGATAAAGCAAAGCACCGATGAGCCAGGGCTTGCGGGGCTGTTTGCCTACCAGGATTTCGCCAGCGCGCAGCAGCCGGTGATTTTTCTGCCCAATGAGCGTTATTCCGTGCTTGTGCGCAACGGGTTGCATGGGGTGCGGGACTTTCTCAACCCGCTGGGCGCCTGGGCGCCGGAGAAGCTGTACTGCACCAAGGAGAGCGCGCCATGATGGCGGCGCGGCGTTTGGCCTCGGGCGCTGTTTCTGTTTTTCTCCTGGTTACGCTTGTGTTTTTCCTGGCGCATCTCACGCCGGGCGGGCCGGCATATTCCATTCTGGGGCAGAAATCGACGCCCGGGGCGGTGGCGGCGCTGAATGCGCGGCTGGGGCTGGATGCTTCGCTGCCCGCGCAATACGGGCTGTGGTGGTGGCATTTGCTGCACGGGCAGCTTGGCTATTCCTACCTGCTCAACCGCCCCGTGGGCGCGCTGCTGCGCGATTACGAGGTGAATACGCTCATCCTCTACGTGATTGCGATTTTCCTCAGCACCGTGCTGGCCATTTTGCTGGGACTGGCGCAGGGCGTGTGGCATGGGCGCTGGCCGACGCGGATTATTGGCGCATTCCAGCTTATTTTCTACGCTACACCTTCATTCTTCATCGCCGCCATGCTCATTTTATGGTTCGCGGTGGGGCTGCGCTGGCTGCCCGCGGGCGGCATGGGCAATCAGCGCCTCGCGCATCCAGGCTTAGGGGTTTACGCGGCGCATCTGGTGCTGCCAGTCGTTACGGTTACACTGCTCACCGTGCCTATGCTCTCGCGCTATTTTGGCGCGGCGGTGCATGAGGAGCTGGGCAAGGACTACGTGCGCACCGCGCGCGCGAAAGGCGTGGGGGAGCGCGCCATTCTGTTCCGCCATGTGCTGCGCAACGCGCTGCGCCCGCTGGTGACGATGCTGGGCTTATCCTTTCCGTATATTTTCACCGGCGGGGTGATTGTCGAGGCGGTGTTCAACTACCCTGGCCTGGGCTGGCTGCTTTGGCGCTCGGCCTTGGGGCAGGATTACCCGGTG
>JAKBCX010000052.1 GCA_021807465.1 Pseudomonadota bacterium
AAGCTGCAGAATGCCGATTTTGGAAACATACAGCTTTATGATCCCGAGAAGGACATACTGACGATTGCCGCGCAAAAGAATTTTCCGCCGTTTTTTCTGGAATATTTTGGACAGGTGAGCACCCATGACGATTCAGCCTGCGCGCGGGCTTTGCGCGAAGGAAATCGCGTTATTATAGCCGATGTGATAAGTGATGTTTGTTTCAAGAACCATAAGGAAATTGCGGCGCAAACGGGCTTCAGGGCGGTTCAATCCACGCCGATACGTGGCCATGGCGGTGCCATTAAAGGGATATTGTCCACGCATTTTGCGATGCCGCATGTACCATCGGAACGCGAACTGCGGTTGACTGACCTCTACCTGAGAATTGCCGTGGAGCGGATTTCGCAGGCTCAGGCGGATGCGGCGCTACAGGCGGCGCGGCTTGCCGCCGAGCGGGCAAATGAAATGAAGACGAAGTTCTTGTCAGCCGCTGGGCATGATTTGCGGCAGCCTTTGCAAACCATTGGCCTGCTCAAAGCTGTTCTGGAACGGCAGGTGATTAATCCCCAGGCCTATACCACCCTTATCAAGCTGGGGAATGCGGCGGGCCGTATGCAGGAGCTGGTTGATTCTCTGCTGGATGCCAACATGATTGAGAGTGGCGCCGTGCGGATTGAGTTTGAAAACCTTGCGTTGGGGCCGCTTCTGGCGCGCATGGCGCGGGATTTTGAGCCTTCGGCTGGTGCAAAGGGGCTTGAATTGCGCTATGTCCAGACGTCTTCCATTATCCAGGGAGACAGGAGGCTGCTTGTACGGGTTTTGGATAATCTTCTGTCCAATGCAATAAAATATACTGACAGCGGAAAAATTCTGATCGGTTGCCGCCAGCGTGGCTCGGATATTCTGCTGGAGGTTTGGGATACTGGAATTGGGATTCATCCTGAAAGTATAGATACTGTTTTTGACGAGTTTTATCGCGGCCAGCATGAGGAGGTTGAGAGGCCTGGGCGCGGCCTGGGGCTTTATATTGTGCGGCGTTTTGCAGAGTTGCTTGGATACACGGTTGAGGTTCATTCAACACTTGGAAAGGGCAGCGTGTTCTCGCTGGTTATTCCGCGGCAGAGGATTGTTTGTGAGGACAACCCTGATGGCATGCCCGCGGAGGCCGGCATGGGAGACCCATGCGTGCTGTTGATTGAAAGCGATCCCACGCAGCGTGATGCGCTTGAAACATTGCTGCAAACAGAGGGTTACCGCACCATAGCGGTGCGGGATGGTGCGGCGGCTCTTGCGGAGCTTGCTTATATTTCTCCCTCGGCGCCGCTGATTATTGTCACCGACCATGCCCCGGCGGGGGGAATGGATGGCATTGGCATTGTCCAGCAGGCCTGCAGGGCCATGCGCCGGAAAATTCCTGCCTTGGTTCTAAGCGGCCGTGACCCTGGGCTGATGGATATTGATGGATTGGGGGCTGGCTGCCAGTTTATTATGAAGCCGGTTAAGCCTGCTTATTTACTGGCAGCGATAGAAAATGCGATTAGGCTTACCAAGCCGAATTGGCGGGGGGGCGCGGGGGCAAGGCAGCATTTGGCGTCTGCTTTGCCTATGCCGCACGCACCGGATGCCGAGGTTGCCGTGATTGATGATGATGCCGGTATTTGCGATGCAATATGCGCCATATTGGAGCCGGGCGGCTATAAGGTGGAGAGCTTTGCGTCCGCCGATGCCTATCTTGCGGACCCGCAGCGCGGGCGGTTTAAGTGCCTTCTTGTGGATTTCGGCCTGCCGGGGATGAGCGGCATGGACTTGCTTGTGCAGTTAAAGGCTGCCGTGGACGGGCCACAGGTTATTATTCTTAGCGGGAATGCTGATTTATCGATTGCGGTGAAGGCGCTGCAGGGCGGGGCGGCTGATTTTTTACGAAAGCCGGTACAGGGTACGGCACTGCTGCAGAGTATTGCGAATATTCTGCGGTATGGGCAGGAGGTGCCAGCGGTAGACCCGGTGCAACAGGCTGATGTCGCGGCCCGGCTGGGGCGGCTGACAGGCCGTGAACGCGAGGTGCTTGCGAGAGTGATAAAAGGTGAATTGAATAAGAATATTGCAGCGGATTTGGGAATTAGCGAGCGGACGACGGAGCATCACCGGCAGAATGTCATGCGCAAGATGGGGGTAAAATCTCTCGCCAAGCTGGTGCAGATGATGTCTTTACCGAGATGAAGCTGACTGGTTGTTTATATGTAACATGTTTGCGTAAGGCGTTACACGGTGAGGCATTTTATATCAAAAAATTAAAAAGAATAATTTGATGAATGATATTAGATTTCTCATTTGCAAGTATGTGGCTATTAGAGACTGATTGCTTCGCGAGAAAAAATTGCCAGGCATAGAACCGGCAGCGTAAGGCAGGAGACCACAGCAAATGAAAGTTCCGGAAGGAGCATTTAAGCAAGAAAAAATGATCAATGCCGCCGACGCGGCCCGGCAACTGGATATTGTTGCTGATTTGCTCACGATTGCGGGCGCTGACCCGCTTCTCGGCCATTGCTACCGGCGGGTAGCCGCGCGGATGAGGGAGATTACATCTGGCACAATCGGCAGCGGTGAGCTTGAGGACATCGTCCTGAAGATGCCGGGAATTGGAGCCAATATTGGTGCGAAGATTCTGGCGGTTGTGCGTGGGGAGCGCCCAAATCTGCTGGATGCCATGGGCAAGATGCTCCCGCCGGCGCTCACATCGCTTCTGCTTTTGCCGGGGCTAGGGCCGCGGCGGGTAAATCTTCTTTATAACGAGCTGGGCATTGAGTCGATTGAGCAGCTTGAGTTAGCCGCCGCTGCCGGAAAGCTGCGGCCGCTGCCGGGCTTTGGCCCGGCGCTAGAGCAGCGGTTGCTGGTTACTATTGCACACCGGAAAAAAAGCGTTGCGGAGCGGTATTGCGTGGCAGATGACAGCGCCGCTGCTGCAAACGCACGGCGGACCGGGCTGGCTTTGTAGCCGCCGGCCCTTAACTGCGCGTGCCGCCCGGGCGGTCGATTGCGCCGGTTTCAATCAGCGGGGCCGCGTCGATGTCGGTGGCGTCCAGCAGCACGCAAACGCGCTCCAGCGCCGCGAGTAGCATGGCTTGCTCCCAGTCCTGCAGGCCTTCGAAACGGTCGCGGAAGCGCTCCTGCAGAAGGTCGGGCGCGCGTGCCAGCGCGGCCCGGCCGGATTCGGTTGCGGCCATTATTACTTGGCGTTTGTCGCGCTCGCTGCGGTGGCGGGTGAGCAGCCCAAGGCCCACGAGCCTGTCGGCGATGTTGGTTATGGTCGCCTGGCCGAACTGCAATGCTGCTGCCACGGCGCTGGGTGTGGCCTCGCCACGCCGCTCGACCTCTTGCAGCACAAGGAACTGGGAGGTTGTGAGGCCGGTTGCCGCGTAAAGTTTACCGCCGCTGCGGTCTGTGGCGCGGAGGATGCGCCGGATTGCGCGCAGCGCCGGGTTGGTTAGGGGGGAGTCCATCTCTGCCATGGACTGCAAAACCGGCCTTTTTGCAATTACAAAATACTTTTATAATCGAATGATTTAGGTGGGGGTTTTTGCCATTGAAAGGGGCGAAATTCTGGCGGATTTGTCAAAAATACTTGATAAATTGGTATATAATGCTAGGTTGATGGCTCAACCCAAGGTGTCTTTGGGTTTATATTACTTTATAAGGCGAAGTATTTTTGGGAATTGAACTGCTAAAAATGCCGGAATCCCGGCTAGTGACGATGCGGGCTCCGCGCGCGGGGGACGGGGCCGCGATTGCGGAGCTCATCGCCAATTCGCCTCCGCTTGATGTCAACTCCACCTACTGTGTGCTGCTGCAAACCACCCATTTCTCCGCCACCTGTATTCTGGCGGAGCAGGATGGCCGGCCTGTGGGGTGGGTTTCTGGCTATATACCCCCCACCCAGCCGGATAGCCTGTTTGTATGGCAGGTGGCGGTGGCCGAAGTGGCGCGTGGCACCGGGCTGGCGGGGCGGATGCTGGATGCGCTTGTGGCGCGCCCGGCACTGGCGGGCCTGACGGCCCTGCGCACGACGATTACCGCTGAGAATGCCGCTTCCTGGCGCTTATTCGAGAGCTTTGCCCGCCGCCATGGGGGCGAGCTTAGCCGTGCGCCATTATTTGAGCAAGATGCCCATTTTGCCGGGCGTCATGCAACGGAATTTGAGTTCGTGATTGCCCTGAAGGGCGGTGCGGACCGGATGTATAAAGAAGGAAAGGAACGACTATGAGTCTCACCCCTCGACCCTCCAAACATATGCCGGATGCAGAAATTTATAACCGCATGGAATCGCGCGTGCGCAGCTATTGCAACGCGCTGCCACGCCAGTTTACGCGCGCCCAGGGCGCTTGGATGTATGACGACCAGGGCGGACGGTATCTCGACTTTCTCGCTGGCTGCTCCTCGCTGAATTATGGCCATAACCACCCGGTGCTGAAACAGGCGCTGCTGGATTATATTGGGCGCGATGGCGTGGCGATGAGCCTGGATTTGTTCACCGAGGCCAAAGCGGCGTTTTTGGAGACGCTGGAGAGCGTTATTTTGAAGCCGCGCGGGCTTGACTATAAAGCTATGTTCACCGGCCCCACCGGCACGAATGCGGTGGAGGCGGCGTTGAAGCTGGCGCGCAAGGTGACCGGGCGGCGCCATGTTATCGCGTTTACCAACGGCTTCCATGGCATGACGCTGGGGGCGCTGGCCTGCACTGGTAACGAGGGTAAGCGCAATGGTGCAGGCGTGCCGCTGGCCGATGTGAGCCACGAAGCCTATGACGGGTATTTTGGCCCAGATGTGGATACCGCCGCGCAGCTTGAGCGCCGCCTGGCCGATGGTTCTAGCGGGCTGGATGCGCCGGCGGCGATTCTGGTGGAAACAGTGCAGGGTGAGGGCGGGCTGAATGCGGGTTCCTTCGCGTGGCTGCGGCGCATTGCCGCCATTGCCAAACGCCATGGCGCGCTGCTGATTGTGGATGATATTCAGGCCGGGTGCGGCCGTACCGGGCATTTCTTTAGTTTTGAATCTGCCGGGATTGTGCCTGACATTGTGACCATGGCGAAGTCGCTCTCTGGCATGGGGCTGCCCATGGCGCTGACGCTGTTCCGCCCGGAGTTGGACCAGTGGAAGCCGGGCGAGCATAATGGCACATTCCGCGGTAATAACCATGCTTTTATTACCGCCGCGGCGGCGCTGGAGCATTTTTGGAAAGACGGCAATTTCGCGGCCACGGTGCGCGCGCGCGGCACGCTGCTGCAAACCCGGCTGGAGAGCATGGCCGAGCGCTATGCGCTGACCACATGCGGGCGCGGTATGATGCGCGGCATTAACGCCGGGTCTGGTGAGCGGGCCGAGATGATTACGCGCGCCTGTTTCCGTGACGGGTTAATTATAGAAACCAGCGGTGCAGATGATGAAATTGTGAAGGTGCTGGCGCCGCTGACCATTACCGAGGATGAGTTGAATATGGGCCTCGATATTTTGGAAAATGCGTTGAATGCTGCCATGGCCGCGCAGTTCCGCGTTGCTGCTGAATAAGGAGAGGTTGATATGATCGTCCGCAATCTCACGGAGGCTGCGCGCTCTGAGCGGAAAGTGGTGACTGATGGCTGGGACAGCATCAGGATGCTGCTGAAGGATGACGGCATGGGGTTTTCGTTCCACATCACCACCATGTATGCCGGCAAGACGCTGGAGATGCACTATAAGAACCATTATGAGGCGGTGTTTGTTCTCAATGGTGAAGGTATAATCGAGGATCTCGGCACTGGTGAGACGCACGAGCTGCGGCCAGGGGTGCTGTATGTGTTGAATGAGCATGACCGCCACATTGTGCGCCCACGCACCGATATTGTTACCGCCTGTGTGTTCAACCCGCCTGTAACGGGCAAGGAGGTACACGACGAGACGGGCGCGTATCCGTCGGAAGCAGAAATGGCCCAGGCGGGCGCGTGAATGGAGAAGGGGCATTTATGACAATGACGGACTTATACCCCTCGCGCCGGACCGCTAAAGCTTCTCTGCAGTTGCGGCAGGACCCGGTGGTGTACCAGAAATGGACCGGAGACGCGCCATTGAGCCGGACGCAAAAGGGGTTTTACGAAGAGAATGGCTATTTAGTGATCGAGGATTTGTTTTCGGCGGAAGAGATTGCATTGTTGCAGCAAACGGCAATGCAACTGGTGAAAGCTCCAGCCGGGATAGATCCGGAGACGATTATTACGGAGCGCGGCAGCCGTGAAGTGCGGTCGATTTTTGCCATTCATGAGCAGAACAAGCTGATCGCCCGCCTGGCCGCGGACCAGCGTTTGGCTGGTGCCGCGCGGTTTTTGCTGGGCGATGAGGTTTATGTTCATCAATCACGCCTGAATTATAAGCCGGGTTTCGAGGGCAAGGAATTCTATTGGCATTCGGATTTCGAAACATGGCACGTGGAGGATGGCATGCCGCGCATGAGGGCCTTGTCGGTTTCTGTGCTGCTGGCGGAGAATAACGCCAATAACGGGCCGCTTATGCTCATGCCTGGGTCTCACCGCTCTTACGTTACTTGTGTGGGGGAGACACCGGAGGAGCATTACAAGGCTTCGCTGAAGAAGCAGGAATATGGTGTTCCGGACCATGACTCGCTGAACCGGCTGGCGGCGGCGCATGGCGTGGAAGCGGCAACAGGCAAGGCTGGTACGGTTATTTTGTTTGACTGCAACACCATGCATGGATCGAATGGCAATATAACGCCGTTTCCGCGTGCCAATTTGTTTGTTGTGTATAATGCGTGCGCCAATGCGCTGATTGAGCCATTTGGTCCGAAATCGCCGCGGCCCTGGTTTATCGCCAGCCGCGATTTTGCGCCTCTGCGCATTGCACAGGGGGCCTTACGCCGCGCGACAAGGCGGCATGACCATTCCGCTGCCAGGCAGGCGCCGCGCGCTAGGGCTGGCCACAGCCACCCTGGTGGGAACAGCTCTGCCGGCGCTGGCGCAAACTGATGCGACGCTTAAAATATTGCGAAGTCGTGGTGAAATCCGCGCGGCCATTGCTGATGAGGTGCCGTATGGCTACTTGGATGCAAACGGCCAGGCGGCTGGCATAGGCCCCAGCGTGGCACGGCTGCCAGGCAAGTCGCCCTTTGGCCATTGGAACACCATGACCTTTCTGGCCGCCTTGCGTCACGACCGCGTCGAGGCGCCATGCTGCTCAACCGGCCGATCAACGGCCAGCGCTTCCGTATCTATGTCGAGAAAGTGCTGTTCCCGACCCTCACGCCAGGCGATATCGTCAGCATGGACAATCTCGGCGCTCATAAATCCAGCGCCGTGCGCCAGGCCATCAGGGGCGCCGGAGCAAAACTGATCTTCCTGCCGAAATATTCCCCAGACCTGAAACCTATCGAAAAGCTCTTCGCCAAAATCAAACATCGCCTGCGAGAGGCACAGGCCAGAACCAAAGATGCAGTCTCAAACGCAATCGCAAAAATCCTGGAAACTATCAAACCTCAGGAATGCAAAAATTACTTCGCAAGCGCAGGGTATGAGCAAACCTAATCTCATAATGCTCTAGGGGTGTTTGCGGCAGATCAAATATATTAGGCACTCTCGTGCTATAATGCGTTACTTTGTGGGGGTAGGCGTTTTGCCTGGCTGGGGAGGTCGTGATGCCAGAGGCCATTAAAAAACTACATTGGACTCAGCTTTACCGTGTTACGGAGATAAAGGGCTTGGCCTTTGCCACTACGGCGGAGTTGACACCCCTCTCTGGTCTACAAGAGCAGCCTAGGGCGCGGGAGGCTGTTACATTCGGCGCGGGCATGAGCCGTAGTGGGTTCAATATTTTTGCTATTGGCCCAGCAGGTTTACGAATCCAGCAATCGATAAAGAACATGGCAGCGGAAGTAGTGCGGAGCCACAAGCCGCCATGCGATTGGGTGTATGTGAATAATTTCCGCACGCCACACAAGCCGCTGGCCATTGCTTTACCCGGCCGGCGCGCGCCCATGTTCCATAAGGCAGTACATAATTTGATTGAGGATTTGCGTGTGACATTGCCCGCGCTGTTTGAGAGTGAGGATTACCAGAAGCGACGTACTGCTATTGAGCAAACGATCCAGGGCAAGACAGAAAGAGCTTTTTCCGCG
>JAKBCX010000053.1 GCA_021807465.1 Pseudomonadota bacterium
GGTGCGGTAACATTAGAGATTTGCTGCAATGCACAAATAAGGCTAATTAATAGCCATAAGCATCGTGCAAGCAGCGGGGCGGTCACCGCCCCGGCGTTTCGGGAGTAAAAAACGTGCAAAAATTCAAGCGCCTCTTAGTCGCCAACCGGTCGGAAATCGCCATCCGCGTCATGCGCGCCGCAGCCGAGCTGGGCATTTCCACCATTGCCGTTTACCCCGAGCACGACAAACTCTCTCTGCACCGCTTCAAGGCGGACGAAGCCTATCTCATCGGCCGTGGCAAAGGCCCCATCGAGGCTTATCTCTCCATCGATGAGGTGATCCGCGTCGCCAAACTCTCCGGCGCCGATGCCGTCCATCCCGGCTATGGCTTCCTGTCAGAAAATCCCGAATTCGCCGAGGCCTGCGCCGAAGCCGGCATAACTTTCATTGGCCCGCGCCCGGAAACCATGCGCCAGCTCGGCAACAAAGTGGCCGCGCGTAACCTCGCCATTTCCGTTGGCGTGCCGGTCATGCCCGCCACCGAGCCACTCCCCTATAACGATGATGAAATAAAACGCCTCGCCGCTGAAGTCGGTTACCCCGTCATGCTCAAGGCAAGCTGGGGCGGCGGCGGGCGCGGCATGCGCCCCATCGAGAGCGAAGACACGCTGCTGGACTCCGTCGCCGCCGCACGGCGCGAGGCCAAGGCGGCCTTCGGCAACGACGAAGTCTATCTCGAAAAACTCGTGCGCCGCGCATTTCATGTCGAGGTCCAGCTCCTGGGCGACTCCCATGGCAACCTCGTGCATCTGTTCGAGCGCGATTGCTCCATCCAGCGCCGCCACCAGAAAGTCATCGAGCGCGCCCCGGCCCCATACATGGACGATGCTTCCCGTGAAGCATTATGCAACGCCGCCCTCGCCATCGGCCGCGCGACAAATTATTGCAACGCGGGCACGGTCGAATTCCTCATGGACCGCGACACGGGAAAATTCTACTTTATCGAGGTCAATCCCCGCGTTCAGGTCGAGCATACGGTCACGGAAGTCGTCACAGGCATCGACATCGTAAAAGCCCAAATCCACATCGCCGAAGGCGGCCATGTTGGCAATTTCGCCGAAACCGGCGTGCCGGAGCAAAAAGACATCCGCCTTTCCGGCCACGCCCTGCAATGCCGCATCACCACCGAGAATCCCGAGAATAATTTCGTCCCCGATTACGGCCGCATCACCGCCTATCGCGGGGCCTATGGTTTCGGCATCCGCACAGATGGCGGCACCGCCTATTCCGGCGCCGTCGTCACGCGCTTTTACGATGCGCTGCTCGAAAAAGTCACCGCCTGGGCGCCCACGGCGGAAGAAGCCATCGCCCGCATGGACCGCGCCTTGCGCGAATACCGCATACGCGGCGTCGCCACCAACCTCACCTTTCTGGAAACCCTGCTGGAACACCCCGATTTCCGCTCCGGCAATTACACAACGCGGTTTATCGACAACACGCCAGAACTCTTCACCGTCAAGCGCAGGCTGGACCGCGCCACCAAACTTCTGCGCTACATCGCCGATGTTACCGTAAACGGCCACCCGGAAACGCGCGGCAAACCGCTTCCCTCCCCCAACGCCCGCACGCCGCAAGCGCCCTATTTTGGCGATGAACGGGCCGATGGCACAAAGCAGCTCCTCGACAAGCTCGGCCCCAAGGGCTTCGCGCAATGGATGCTGGAACAAAAACGCGCTTTGGTGACAGACACGACCATGCGCGATGCGCATCAATCGCTGCTCGCCACACGCATGCGCACTTACGACCTTGTGGCCGCAGCCAAGCCCACCTCGGTTGGCCTGCCGCAGCTTTTCTCGCTGGAATGCTGGGGCGGCGCCACATTCGATGTTTCCATGCGCTTTCTGCAGGAAGGCCCATGGGACCGTTTGAGCCTGCTGCGCGAGCGCGCGCCGAACATCTTGCTGCAAATGCTGCTGCGCGGCGCCAATGGTGTGGGCTACAAAAATTACCCCGATAACGTCGTCAAATTCTTCGTCCGCCAGGCGGCGGAAGCGGGCATCGACCTGTTCCGCATCTTCGACTGCCTCAACTGGGTCGAGAATATGCGTGTCGCCATCGACGCCGTTGCCGAATGCGGCAAGCTGGCGGAAGGCGCGCTGTGCTACACGGGCGATATTCTGGACCCGGACCGCGCCAAATATTCGCTGAACTACTATGTGAGTTTGGCAAAAGAGCTGGAAGCCGCGGGCTGCCACATCATCGCCATTAAAGACATGGCCGGGTTGCTGAAACCCTCCGCCGCCACGGTGCTGGTAAAAGCCCTGAAGGAAAGCGTGGGCCTGCCCATCCATTTGCACACGCACGATACATCCGGCATTTCCGGTGCCACGGTGCTGGCCGCCGTGCATGCGGGGGTAGATGCGTTCGATGCCGCAATGGACCCGATGTCCGGCCTCACCGCCCAACCCTGCCTTGGCTCTTTGGTGGAGGCCCTGCGCCATACCGAGCGTGACACAGGCCTCGACCCCGCCGCCATCCGCCAGCTCAGCTTCTATTGGGAAGCCGCGCGCGCCCAATACGCGGCATTCGAGAGCGATCTGCAATCCGGCGCGTCCGAAGTGTATTTGCACGAAATGCCCGGCGGCCAATTCACCAATTTGCGCGAGCAAGCCCGCAGCCTGGGTCTGGAAACACGCTGGCACGAAGTCGCCCGCGCCTACCGCGACGCGAATGATCTGTTCGGCGACATCGTCAAAGTCACGCCATCCTCCAAGGTGGTGGGAGACATGGCGCTGATGATGGTCAGCCAGAACCTCACGCCCGAAATGGTGCTCGATCCCACTCGGGAAATTTCCTTCCCGCAATCAGTGGTCGAGATGATGCATGGCGGCCTTGGCCAGCCTCCCGGCGGCTGGCCGGAGGCCATCCAGAAAAAAGTGCTGAAAGGTACTACGCCGATAACGGTGCGCCCCGGTGCGTTGATGAAGGATGAAGACATCGAAGCCGCCCGCAAACAGGCGGAAGAGGCATGCGGCATCCCGATGCATGACCGCATCCTGGCCTCCTACCTCATGTACCCAGAAGTGTTCACCAAGTTCAACGCGTTCCTGCGCACATACGGCCCAGTCTCGGTCCTGCCCACCCCGGTCTATTTCTACGGCATGAAGCCAGGCGATGAAATTTCCATCCGCCTGCAAACTGGCAAGACCATGATTGTCAGCCTGCAAACCATCTCGGCGGTTGATGAGGATGGCAATGTCAACGTCTTCTTCGAACTTAACGGCCAACCCCGGGTCATCACAGTGCCCAACCGCGCCGCCGTTTCCACCCGCCCCGCGCGGCGCAAGGCGGATGAGGAAGACGCCAAACAGCTCGGCGCCCCCATGCCAGGCTCCATCGCCGCCCTGCTGGTGCGTGAGGACCAAGCCGTTAAGCAGGGCGAACCGCTGCTCAGCATCGAGGCGATGAAGATGGAAGCGCAAATTTCTGCCCCGTGCGATGGTGTGGTGAAAACCATCCTCGTCCGCCCCGGCGAGCAGGTGGATGCCAAAGACCTTCTCATCGAATTCGCGTGAGCCAAGGCACAACTCTGCCCCACACACAGGAAAAGCCGCCATTGTTAAAAATGGCGGGTTTTCCTGTGGCTCTTATCGCGCTCCTACTGCTGGCGCTCCCGCGCCTCATCCTCATTCCGCTGCATTACGCGCCAGACCCTAACGAGGGCTGGAACGCCTTCCATGCCATCATGGCCGCATCACGCGCCACGCTCTACCCGCCCCCCGGCGCACTTACGGGCAATAACTACCCGCCGCTCTCTTTCTACGCCGTCCGTTTCATCGCCTATTTCACCGGCGATGCCATCATCGCCGGGCGCCTCATTTCCCTTTTCTCAATCCTTGCAGCTTCGGCCCTCATCTGGCGCATCGTAACAAATATCACCCGCAACAAAACAGCCGCGGGCTGGGCCGCCATTCTGTTCCTGGCCTACAACGTTACTTTGTTCCGCTCCTATTTCTGCCTCAACGACCCGCAATGGCTGGCCCATGCCGTAGCCCTTCTCGGCATCGCCACATTATTTCCGGCAGAACCCGCGCCGCTCACGCGCCCGCGCATCGCCGCATCATCCTTCCTGCTGGTGGCGGCAGGTTTCGTAAAACAGAATCTCATAGGCTTTCCCGCTGCCATCACGCTCTGGCTGCTCATCACGCATCGCCGCCATTTCGCGCTCTGGCTGCTCTCCGGCGCCTTCTTCACCCTCGCGGGGCTTCTGCTCTGCCGCCTGGTTTACGGCGCATCCTTCCTGCCAGACCTGTTATTCTCTGCCCGGCATTATTCACCCGCCCGCGCCATTATCAAATCCCTCCCCATACTGGCGGCACTTTCCCCCATGGTGGTGGCAAGCCTGCGCCTGCCGCGCCAAAATAAGCAGGCCGCGCTCTTCCCCATCGCGGTCACCGTTTGCCTCGTCACCGGCATCATCCAGCGCGGTGGCATTGGGGTGGACATTAACGCCCATTTCGAAACCCTCATCGCCGCCAGCATCGGCACGGGCATCGCCCTGGCCGCACCGGCACGCAAGCGCGCACGGCACTGGCTCCTCGCACCATTCATCATTCTCGTGCCGCTCGCCGCGGCGCAATCCATCGCGGCACTCCGCCACCTCAACCGCAACCTTGCCAACTGGCACAGCGCCATCGCGCATATTGCCGCCGTGCCTGGTAATGTAGCATGCGACAACCTCGCCTATTGCTACTGGGCCGGAAAATCCTACAGTGCCGATTTCTTCCTGTACGGCCAGCGCTTTTTGCAAACCGGCAACGGCACCGCCTTGCAGGAAGCCGTTAACAACCACAGCATCACTGCCGCCGAACTGCCCGGCCAACCAGTATCCTGCCAGAGCAATCCGCTCGCGCATCTCTTCCGCGCCGCCGCTCCAGCCATCTTCTACCGAAACAAAACAATCGAGCTGGCCGCGCTGCCAACCCCGCTCCCCGCCGCAAGCTGTTCTACTGGTTCAGCAGCGCCGCCAGTGCCCCGGGCGGCAAATTAAGCGGCGTCAGCCCCGCGGGCGGGCTGAACAAATCCGCCGGCTGCGGCGCATAATTCACCGCCAGCGCCGTTACCTCCGCCGAGCCACGGTCGTTATGCCCGGAAAAATGCAGCACCACGCCCGATTTTGTAAGGCACGCCGTGCCGGTGGCGTGTTTGTCCAGCACCAGGTAATTCTCGCAATCCAGCCCGGCATAATGGCCCTGCCCCAGCGGCGTGAAACTTGCCCCATCCGCATGGTAAATCTGCGCGGTATAGGCCGAAAAATCCGGCGCCTGCACCAGCGCGTGCAGGTTCGGTATAATCAGTTCCGCCTGCCCGGCGGGCAGATTACCCAGCACATAGTAACCAGCGGCGGAATCAACCCGTACCATCTGGTCCGCCGCGCTATAATGCAGCTCGTATTGCGCGGGTGTGCGGCCTGGCACATCAAGCTGGTATGTCACCGCCACATCGCGCGTGGGCAGAAAAACCGGCGTGGCCAGCGCGCTGGCGGGCAGGACCGCAAAAGCGGCGGCAAGTAAAATTTTCATGGCATTTCCTGTCGCATGGCCTCAATCTCGCGCATCAATAAGGCAGCATCAGGGCTGGCGATAAACCGCGCAGGCACATCCACCGCCTCGGCCAGGCGTACATGGTACTGGGCGCGCGGAATTTCCACCGCCCCAAACCGCGCCAGATGCCCGGTGATGAACTGCGTATCCAGCAAGGTAAAGCCTGAAAGCCGCAACCTGGCCACCAGATGCACCAGCGCCACTTTCGAGCCATCGGTGGCGGTGGAAAACATGCTCTCGCCAAAAAACGCCCCGCCCAGCGCGGCGCCATAAAGCCCGCCCACCAGCCGCCCATTTTCCCAGGTCTCGACACTATGGGCAAAGCCCATCCTGTGCAGCTCGGTAAACAGCCGCTCTATCTCCGGGTTTATCCAGGTTTCCGGCCGCCCCGCGCGCATGGCGGCGCAGTTGGCGATGGTGGCGGCAAAATCCGCATTGGCGGTTACGGTAAAGCGTTTGCCGCGCAGTGTTTTCATCAGGCTGCGCGGAATATGGAACCCATGCAGCGGCAGCACGCCGCGCGCTTCCGGGTCCAGCCAATGCAGTGTTTTCGCCCCCCGCGATTCCGCCATGGGGAACAGCCCCAGCCGGTAGGCGCGGAGCAGCAAATCCGGCGTAAGCTGAAAAGGCCGTGCGGACATGTGCATCAAATCGCATGGCCGCCCGTTACCTGCCAAGTGAAACCATTGGCATGTTGCCGCCCGCGCGCAATAAAAAACCCCGGGCTTCAAGGCCCGGGGCAGGGTACGGCGGAACTTGTTCTTGGTTTTAGCGGGGCGAGCGGGCCCATCCATGGTCATGGACCAGTCCGTCATCATAGGCATTGCTGTAATCCTTGGCCGGCGCCATACGCGCCAGGCGGCTGGCTTCCGCCAGGCTCACAATGGTGGAGAACGCATCAGCCACCACATCGCGCCGGCGCGTGGCGGGCGCGCCGCTAAGGCCTTCGGGGGAGCAGGGAATATTGAACTGACGCATGATAATCTCCTTCATACCCAATACTTCGTCCGGCATGCCGGGCATGGAGTGAAACTATTTACAAACCCCCGCCGCGTACAGCACAAAATCGGCGGAAAACCTCGAAATACGTGCGTGACTTTACTGTAAATTTTTGCTATTTGTAAAACATGTCAAAAACCGCGATTGGCAAAACCATCCGCCGCCTGCGTATGGAACAAGGCTACACCCAGCAGGGTTTCGCCCAAAAGCTCGGCATATCAACCTCCTACCTCAACCTTGTCGAGCACGACCAGCGCAACGTCACCGCCTCGCTGCTGTTCAAGCTGACTGATCTGCTGAAGGTTGACCTCGCCGCCCTTTCCGGCACGCAAGAGCGCGAGTTCGAGGTCCAGCTCCGCGAAGCCTTCTCCGACCCCGCCTTGGGCGGCGAAACCGTGCCGGACTCCGAAATCAAAACCCTCGCCGCCGCCCCCAGCGCTGCCCGCGCTGTCTTGGCGTTGCACAAGGCCCTGGCCGGCGCGCGCGAGGAATCCTCCGGCATCACCCTGCCCTCGGGCCGCAAAATCCTGCTGCCTAACGAGGAAGTGCGCGACTTTTTCCACGACCACGAAAACCACTTCCCCGCGCTGGAGGAAGCGGCCGAAACCATAGGCGCCAAGCTGGACCCCGCCTCTGGCAGCAGCCACGCTTTGGCCGAGCGCCTGCGCCGCGAGCACGGGCTGGTGGTGCGCGTGCAGCAACTCCCCGGCAGCTTGCGCGTGTTCGACGCCGCAAACCGCATCCTCACTTTGTCAGAAGACCTGCCCCGCGAGAGCCGTGGCTTCCACATGGCCTTCCAGCTTGCCTTGCTGGAAGCCCGCGCCCCGGTGGAAGCCATTGTCGAGCGCGCCAGCCCCTCCTCGCGCGACGCGGCGGAGCTGCTGCGCATCGGCCTGCTCAACTACACCGCCGCCGCCCTGCTTATGCCCTACCAGGCCACGCTGCACGCCGCGCGCGAACGCCGTTACGATGTCGATGCCATCGCCGCCCGCTTCGGTGTTTCTTACGAGCAAGCCTGCCACCGCATCGCCACGCTGCAACGCGCCGGCCAGCGCGGCGTGCCCTTCTTCTTTTTGCGGGCCGATGCCGCGGGCAACGTCTCCAAGCGTTTTTCCGCCGCGGGTTTTCCCTTCATGCGCTTCGGCGGCACCTGCCCGCGCTGGATCGTCCATTCCGCCTTCGCCACCCCCGGCACCATCCGCGTACAAGTGGCGCAGTTGTCGGAGAAGGAAACCTTCCTCTGCTTCGCCCGCGCCATAACCGGCCGCCCCGCGCGCTGGGGTGAACCCCCGCCCGTCCACGTCGTCGCCATGGGCTGCGACGTGTCCCACGCCACCGAGCTGGTCTATGGCGACGGCCTGGACCTCGCCACCGCCGCCGTCGGCATCGGTCTCTCTTGCCGCCTTTGCGAACGCCAAGACTGCCGCTCCCGCGCCTTTCCGCCGCTGGCGCATAGGTTGAATATCGACCCTGGCAAGACGAGCGCCAGCCCGTATGAGTTCAGGTAGGGGGTGGGGTTCGGGTTACGATCGTATCCTCGTGTCC
>JAKBCX010000054.1 GCA_021807465.1 Pseudomonadota bacterium
TGCCGACATACACTTTCTCACCCGGATTCACGAACAGCACGCCGCGATCCTGCAACGAGAACAGCGAGTATTGCACGGCCTCGCCATCTTCCGAAGAGATGAGCGCGCCATTGCGGCGGCCTTCGATCTTGCCTTTCCACGGGCCGTAGCCGGCGAACAGGCGGTTCATCACGCCGGTGCCGCGCGTGTCGGTAAGGAACTCGCCATGATAGCCGATGAGGCCGCGCGATGGGATGCGGAAGGTGAGCCGCTGCTTGTCGCCACCGGAGGGGCGGATGTCGGTCAGCTCGCCCTTGCGGCGGGACATTTTATCCACCACGGCGCCGGCATAGGGTTCGTCCACGTCGATGAGCACTTCCTCGTATGGCTCCTCGCGCTCGCCCGCCTCGTTGGTGCGGGTCAGCACGCGGGGGCGGCCGATGGTCAGCTCGAAGCCCTCGCGGCGCATGGTCTCGATGAGCACGCCAAGCTGGAGCTCGCCGCGGCCGGAGACTTCGAACGCGTCGGTCTCGGTGGAGACGCTCACCTGAATGGCGACATTGCCTTCCGTCTCGCTGAGCAGCCGGTCGCGGATCTGGCGCGAGGTGACCTTCTTGCCCTCGCGGCCGCCGAGCGGGCCGTCATTGATGCGGAAGGTCATGGAGAGGGTCGGCGGGTCGATGGGCGTGGCGGGCAGCGGGGCGGAAACTTCCGGCGCGCAGATGGTGTAGGGGATGGTGGTATCTTTCAGCCCGGCCACGGCGACAATATCGCCGGCGCTGACCTCATCCACCGCCACGCGCTCCAGCCCGCGGAAGGAGAGCAGCTTGGTCAGGCGCCCGGTCTCGACGACCTTGCCGTCCAGGTCCAGCACCTTCACGGGCATGTTGATGGTGGCCTTGCCCTGCTCGACGCGGCCGGTGAGGACGCGGCCGAGGAAGGTGTCGGACTCCAGAATGGTGGCGACCATGGCGAAGGGCGCATCGGCATCAAGGGCCGGGGCCGGGACATGGCTGAGGATCAGGTCGAAAAGCGGGGTCAGGCTCTCGCGTGGGTCGTTGAGATTGGCGACGGCCCAGCCCTGGCGGCCCGAGGCGAACAGCATGGGGAAGTCGAGCTGCTCCTCATTGGCGTCCAGCGAGGCGAACAGGTCGAACATCTCGTTATGCACGTCGTCCGGGCGGGCATCGCCGCGGTCGATCTTGTTAACGACCACGATGGGCTTCAGGCCGCGCGCCAGCGCCTTGCCGAGCACGAACTTGGTTTGCGGCAGCACGCCTTCGGCGGCGTCCACCAGAATGACGGCGCCATCCACCATGCTCAAGATTCGCTCCACCTCGCCGCCGAAATCGGCGTGGCCAGGGGTGTCGACGATGTTGATGCGGGTGTCTTTCCACACCACCGAGGCGACCTTGGCCAGAATGGTGATGCCGCGCTCTTTTTCCAAATCATTGCGGTCCAGCGCACGTTCGGCCACGGCCTGGTGGGCGGCAAAAGCGCCGGACTGCTTCAAAAGCTGGTCGGTAAGCGTGGTCTTGCCATGGTCAACGTGCGCAATGATGGCAATGTTGCGGATTTTCGGCGCGGACATAGAGATAACCTATCGTTTAAGAACAAACAGGCCCGCCGCATTGCCAAGGCGTTGCGGGCAAGCCGGTCTGTCTGTTGATAATTTGCGCCCCGCATAGCGATATTGCGCCGCAAAAGCGAGGGCAAAAACCGCATGGGCGGCGCGCTTGGGCCGCTTAAGTGGGTTTTTTCCCGTTGCCGGGCGTGAAAAGCTCGTCACAAATACCCGATTTAACGTATAGGTGGCGCGGGGATTATGCGGGGGACACGTTGAAAAGGCTGGGTTTCATCTTGGCGATGCTGGCCATGTCTGGGGCGGCGCGGGCGGATTTACCGCCGGGCAATGCTTGCGTGGCCGCTGGGCATGATGCCGAGCAACTGAGCGCCCTGCCCGCCAATCTGCTCATCTCCATAGGTATGGTGGAAAGCGGGCGGGTGGACCCGGCCACAGGCCACCGGGCGCCCTGGCCCTGGACGGTGAATGCCGACGGGCAGGGGCAGTATTTCAGCAATAAGGCGGATGCCGAGGCCTTTGTGCGCTTCGCCGAGGCCTCTGGCGCGCATGATATTGATGTGGGCTGCTTCCAGATCAGCCTGGAAAGCCACCCGGACGCCTTTGCCACGCTGGATGATGCCTTCGACCCGGTAGATAATGCCGCCTATGCGGCGCGCTTCCTGACGGCGCTGAAAGCGCGCACCGGCTCGTGGAACACCGCCATTGCCGATTACCACTCCGCCCTGCCGGATTTGGGCCTGCCCTACCAGCGCCAGGTGCTGGCGGCCTGGAAGCGCCTGGGTAATTTGCCACCAGGGCTGGGGGATGATGTGCAGGCTGCCGCCTATATGCCGCCGGATGACGGGGTTGTGCTGCAATCGGCGGCGGCCAAGCGCGTGCGCGTCTATTCCATGCAGACCCAGAGTGCCATCCCCGCACAACCTGGGTTGCCGCGGGTGATTACGGGCGATTAAGCGAATTTAAGCAGCAGAAACCCGGCAACAACCAATATGCCGATGCTGGCGGCGATAAGCCCGAGACGCTTTTCGATGAAGGCGCGGGCGGGTTCTCCGAAGAAGCGCAGCAAAGCAGCTTCCAGGAAGAAGCGGGCGCCGCGTGTGAGGATGGACAGCCCGATGAACTGCCAGAAATTGAAGGCAGCGGCCCCGGCGGCGATGGTGACGATTTTGTAGGGGATGGGCAGCAGGCCTTTGACCAGGATGATCATCGCGCCATAGCGCGCGAACCCGGCCTGGAAGGTGTGGAATGCGTGCTCATAATGGTAGAAATTGAGAATGGGCTGCGCCAGCTTGACGAATAGCGCGTAGCCGATGGCATACCCAATGGCCCCGCCCAGCACGCTGCCGATGGTGGTGATAATGGCAAAGCGCCAAGCCCGGAGGGGCTGCGCCAGCGCCATGGGCAGCAGCAGCACATCGGGCGGTATGGGGAACACGCAAGCCTCGGCCATGGCGGTGAAGAACAGCCAGACCGGCGCCGAAGGGCGGGCCGCAAGCTCGGTCACTTTATCGTAGGAGCGGCGGAGCATCGGCTTAGTGCTCGATGATGACGGCGCGGTGGCGCAGAATATCGAGGAGCTGCTGAGATTCCAGCGAGACGCGGTGATCTATGATCATGTTGGCAATATCCTGGTCCGATGGCAGTGAAGGTGCCTGCATGCCGCGCGAGCATACCATGACCACGGCCACGCCGTCCTGCTGCACCAGCGGCATGCTGGGCGTGTTGAGCGGCAGGCTGCCCAGCAGCTTCTGGAAGCTGGCGGGGGTAATGGTGGCCAGCGCCACGGGGCCGGGATCCGCCGGATGGGCATTGCCATATTGGGCGTTCAGGGCCGTCATCGCATCGCAACTATTGATGGACTTAACCTGCGCGGCCAGCTTGTTGATGGTCGCGGCCTGGGCCGGGCCGATCTGCCCATCGGTGATGGGTGTGCTGTAGGGGGCGAAAACCTGGCGCAGGCTCAGCACGGTTTGCGGCTGGTCGCCAATCTCATGCTTGTCGAGCAACTGCACAATGTCGTACCCGCCCGGCACGCGGATGGGATTGGAAATGGCGCCGACCGGCATTTGCTTTACCGTGGCGGCCACGGCGGGGTCCATCTGGCTGAGCTGAATATAGCCCAGATCGCCGCCGGAAAGTGCCGTTTGCGCCTGCGAAAATTCCGCCGCGGCAATGGGGAAGGGCGAACCCGCGCGCAGCTGCGTGATGACGGTGGCTGCGAATTGTTTGGCTGGCGCGTCGTCGCTGGGGTCGGTAACCGGAATGAAGATTTCCGCGAGATGGTACTTGGTGCTGCCAAGCTGCGCCTTCAGCGCCGCTTTCTCGGCATCCATGTCGCCTTGCGTGGGGGCTAGGCCTGGACCCAGCACCTTGTGCAGCACGGCTTGCCATCCAAGCTCGGTGCGCAGCTGTGCCAGCAGGGTGGAGAAGGGAATGCCCGCGGCAATCAGGCGCTGGCGCAGCCCGCCCGCGGGCATATTATTGTTCTGCTCGATATGCGAGATCGCCGTGGCGAGGTCGCTATCAGAGACGGTGACGCCCAGCTTGGTAATTTCCTGCTGCTGCAGCATCTGGTCGATGAGCTGTTTGGAGACCTGTGGCGTGAGGTGGGAAATAGCCTCCGGCGTGGGGTTAATGCCCATGGTAACGGCAATCAGCCGGGCGCGCGCCGCCACATCCTGCGTGGTAATGACCTGGCCATTGACCACGGCGGCAATAGAGGACGAATCGGTGATGGCGGGCGGCGCCAGCGATTGCGCGCAGGCGCTACCAGCGGCGCAAAGAAAAGCCAGCAGGGCGGCAGGAACCAGGAATTTCATAGGGCGTTGAATCCGACAGAACCGAGGGTTTTGAAATTAAGCTCCAGCAGTACCACCGTCGTCCCGTTATTGAGATTATAGGAGGTGAATTGCTTGGCGAAGATGAAGTTGATACCGAAACAATTATTCTGCCAGCCGGCGGAGGCGTTGATGTTGTCGAACTGGCCGAGCTTCAGGTCACGCTGCATGCCGGCCGAGAACGACCAGGGGCCGATATTGGCGTTGGCGTTGGCGGTTACTTCCTTGCGCGGCTGGTAGTAAGCGGCCGGAGGGTTGATTGTAATCTGCCCGGTGGGGCTGGCCGAATCGTACAGCATGTACGGGTCGGTGCTGGAATACAGGTAGCCGGTCGAAAAATTGAGTATATGCGTGCCGAAATTCGCCGTTGTGTCGATCATGCGCACGCCCATGGTGCTGTGGTCCAGCCGGGTGCGGTACACAAAATTCAGCCAGGGCGTGGGCGCCACGGTGGCGCGGGCCACGATGTCCGACACATTATCGGTAAGGCCGGATTCGGGCAGGTAATCCATGTTTTTGTGGAAGGCGTAGGATTGGCCGATCAGCCCGTCCAGTATGGCGCCATGGGGTAAATACCAGGCCGCATGCAGCGCGTAATCCACGCGCGAGCCGCCGCCCATGCGGTCGATGCCAGGATAGCGGTTGAAGGCGAACAGGTTGGTGTCCGAAAATTGCAGGTCGAGGCTGTCCTCGTTGGGGATGATGTTGTTCTGCGAGATGCCGATATTGGGCGCGGCGACGATTTGGGCCTCTGGCTCGATAAGCTGGGTGCCATAATTGCCGGCCGGGCGGATGAAGGGCCAGGAGGCATAAACCGCGCCGTAAGGCTCGGCGCGGGCGGTGCTGGCCTGGCTATGGGTGCTGTAATTAGGCTGCTCGTTCAAGCCGGATGCGTCATAGCCCGCGGCCACAAGCTCTACGCGCGCCGTGCCGGTAATGCCGCCATCAAGCCGGAAGGGTATAGCATAGCCAGGGATGACCGCGGCGCGGCGCGTGCTGGTGCCCACATTGCGGTACACGTTGAAGGCGGTGGCATCTATGCTGAAGCGGCCGCCGAACTGGTCCTGGCTTGAGACGAAATGATATTGCGCATAGGGCGCGACGACGGGCAGCTCACTCTGCGTCACGCTGACGGCAAGGCCCTGGAAGGTCTGTGCCTCGATGCGCCCGTAGGCGCCGGGGGAGAAGCCCTCGAGGTAAACGTCGCTTTGCAAATAGGCGACCGTGGGCAGGATGGAGAAATCTTCCAGGTAAGTGGGGTTGGAAGCATGGTTGAAGTCGAACCCGGCGCGCCAATCCTGGTTCAGGTCGAATATGCCATTGGCGAAGACCGAGTTGCCGAAATCACCATGGTCGCGCCCGCCGGAAAGGTTGATGTCGAGGAAGCCCTTATTGAAGGCCTGGCGGTAATCGGCCTTCAACGCCGGGCCCTGCTTGGTGGCCACGATGGGGGTTAAGGTGAGATCGGCCGATTTGCCGAGTGTGATGAAATAGGGCTGGGCATAGAACAGGCCGAGCCGCGAGGATGAGCCGATTGACGGGAAGAGCAGGCCAGACTGGCGCCGCACCGACGGGTCGGGCTGGGTGAGGAAGGGGAAATAGAAGACGGGGATGCCGTCCATCTCGATCACCGGGTTGGTGAACTCGATCATCTTATGTTGCAGGTCGCGCGTGGCCTTGGTGGCCCTTATCTGCCAGGTGGGCGGGTGGCGCGGGTCGGTCTTGCACAGGTCACAGGCGGAATACACCACCTTGCCCAGTTCCTCAATCTGCCCGCCGCCGGTACGCACCGCGCCATTGGCGATGATGCGCGCATTGTCAGCCAGGCGCGCCGAGACGCCCTGCAGCACCGCATCCTTCATGCCTTTTTGCAGCACGGCATGGTCCGCGAATACGGTATTGCCGTCTGGCTGGGTGAGCACCACATGGCCTTCGGCCGTTACCACGCCGGTGGTGCGGTTGATGACAATTTTGTCCGCCGTCAGCGTCTGGCCGTTCTGCACCGCATGCACATGGCCGCTGGCGGTAATGACGTTGCCGGTTTTATCGTAGCTCACCGTGTCGGCCATAAAGCTGACCGGCGCCTTCGAGGAGCCTTGCGGCGCGCTGGGGGTGAGGCCCGGCAGATTTTGCGCCAGCGCGGGCGCGGTTGCCAGGCAGGTGGTGGCGGCCAGGAGGCTGAGGAGTCGCGTGCGGCGGTTCATGCGTCAGCCATCTTCCAGATGCAGCAACAAGGCAAGCGCCAAAAATAATCCAGACAAAGCCGGCGCCCATGCCGCGAGCATAACGGGGATGGCGCCAGACGTGCCAAACTGGTTGGCGACCTCTGAGATCATGAACAAAGCGAAGCCGCAACCCACGCCCAGCACCAGCATGGTGCCCGCCCCGCCGCGGCGCGACGGACGCATGGAAAAGCCCGCTGCCACCAGCGCCATGGTGGTGCATAGCAAGGGCAGGGCGGCGAGAGACTGAAATGCCAGCTCATGCTGAATGGCGGAGAAGCCGGAGCGTTTGAGCAGCGCGATAAAGCTGGGCAAGGCCCAGAAGGACAGCGCGTTGGGCGAAGCAAAGCTCTCCTGCACGCGGCCCACCGTGAGGTCGGTTGGAAAATCCATTTGCGCGGCGGGCTGCGGGGCGGCATCCGGGCGCAGCACGCTTACCCCGGTAAGTGCCCAATTCCCGGCCGCCAGCGTGGCGTGCTGCGCCTCTATGCGTGCCAGCAATGTGTTCTGCGGGTCCAGCCGCAATATGGTGACGTTATCGGCTTCCAGCATCTTGTCATGCAGCCGTACATTTTTAGCGTGCACCACGGCAACCCCTTTTAGGGTAAGGCCATTATCAGCCTGGCGCACCCACAGGTCGCCGCCGTTAAGCGAGAGCGGGCCGCCGCCAGATTTGAGGTAAGCGTTATCGAGGGTCTCGGCACGGCTATAGGTCATGGCTGAAAGCGGCGAGAGCGCGCCGGTGCCGAGAATACCGAAAGCGCAGGCTAGCAGCACTGGCCCGGCGAGGAATTGCCAAGCGGAGATGCCGGCCGCGCGCGCCACCACCAGCTCGGACGAGCGGGCTAGGCGCCAGAAGGCATAAATGCCCCCCAGCAGCACGGCGAAAGGCAGGATTTGCATGAAGCTCCAGGGCAGGCGGAGCAGCTCAATCTCGACAATAATGCCAAAGCTGGCCTGGGGCGCGCTGGCGGATTCACGCAAAAGCTCCAGGAAGTCGAATAACGCCACCAGCGTGGCCAGGGCGAACAGCATGACCACCACGGCAAAAGCGAATTGCCGGCCGAAATAAAGCGAGAGGGTGAGGGGCAGCTTCATCCGCGCGGTCCCGTCTGGCGCAGCAGCAGGAAGGCGGCGATGAGGCCGGGGGCGAGGGTGACCACCCAGATAAGCGGCAGCAATGCGGGATTGCGGGCGGCCAGGTTGTTAACCCCCAGCCCCAGCGCCACCAGCAATGTGACCAGCACCACAGCCCCGAAAGGGCGTGCCAGCCCGCCATGGCGGCGGAACACCCCGCCCAGCGTGGCCACCAGCCCAATGAGGGTGAAGCTGAGCGTGGTCAGCGGCGCGGTGAGGCGGCGCTGACCTTCCACCAGCCATTTGGCCCGGTCCTCTTTGGTGAGGGTGGAAGCAGGGTGCAGCAGTGCCCCAAG
>JAKBCX010000055.1 GCA_021807465.1 Pseudomonadota bacterium
CGGTTACGGCGGACACACGCCCGTCAAACATATGGGCGAAGGCCATTTTCTCGGAGGTCGCCTCGGCGTGGATGTCCAGCAATATGGCATGAACGGTAACGCCCAGGCGGTGGCGGGAAAGCAGTTCTTCCGTGCCGCGAAAGGGGCAGTCCAGCGTGTCCATATATTGCCGGCCCATGGCCTGGGCCAGCAGCACTTTGCGGCCATCGGGCAGTACGGTTAGGTGCGCGCCTTGGCCGGGTGTGCCGGGCGGGTAGTTTAGCGGGCGGAGCAGGCGCTTTTCGCGGGCGATGTAGGGGATGATCTCGCGCCGGTCCCAGGCGTGGTTGCCCAGGGTTATTACATCCGCCCCGGCGGCGAACAGCGCATCGGCCATGTCTGGCCCCAGGCCAAAGCCGTGGCTCGCGTTTTCCGCGTTCACCCCCACAAAATCGAGCTTAAGCGCCGCGCGCAGCTCGGGGATATGTTTGATCGCCGCCTCCCGGCCGGCGCGACCCATCAAGTCGCCAAGGAGTAAAAATCTCATGCCGGGTCTATAGAGCCTTCACGCACGGTGTAACAGGCCGCCTCCAGGCCTTCGAACGGCTCGGGGTCTGTGCCGGTGAGGAAGGCGCTGTAGGGGGCGGCGTTGAGCGCGGCGAACAGGGCGGCGCGGCGGGTGGAATCGAGATGGACCAGCGGCTCATCGAGCAGCAGCAAGGGGGGCTGGCCGCGTGTGGCGGTAACCATGACGGCGTGGCCGAGCACGATGCCGATGAGCATTGCTTTTTGCTGCCCGGTGGAAGAGAGCGCGGCGGGGCGGCGGGTTACGAGGTCCGCTATGAGGAAATCTGCTTTTTGCGGGCCTATGGAAGCGGATTTTTGGGCGGCATCCTGCCTGCGGGCGGCGGCGAGGGCGATGCGGAGCTGGTCTTCCACCTCTATGGCCGGGTGTTCCGCCAGTTGGGCGGCGATGGCGCAGCCCAGCCCCAGCGATACGCGAGGGAACGGGTCTGACGCGCCCGCCACGATGGCGGCGTTTAGCCGGGCGAGCAGCGCCATGCGGGCGGCGGTGGCGGCCACGCCGTGGCGGGCCATGGCATCTTCCAGCCCGGCCAGCCAGGCGGGGTCGGGGCTTTCCGCCAGCAAGCGGTTGCGCTGGGCGCTGGCGGCTTCAAACGCCGCGATTTCGCGCGCATGGGCGGGTTCCAGCGCCAGCACCAGGCGGTCGAGGAATTTGCGGCGGCCGGAGGCGGTGTCGGTAAACAGCCGGTCCATTTGCGGGGTGAGCCAGATGGCGGCGAGCAGCTCGCCCACCTCGGCCTGGTTGCGCGGCTTGGCGCCGTTGAGGCGGAACTCCCGGCGCTCCGGCGCGGCTTCCACCTGGCCGGTGCCGATTTCCAGCCCATCGGCAAAGCTGGCGGCCACGGCCCAGCTGCCGGAAGCCTCTGGGCCTTTGCGGGCCAGCTCGGAAAACCGCGCGCCGCGCAGCCCGCGCCCGGGCACGAGCAGGGATATGGCTTCCAGCAAATTGGTTTTGCCTGAGCCGTTGGGGCCGGTGAACAAACTGAGCCGCGCTTGCGGGGCGAAGCGCAAGGCGGGGTAGGAGCGGAAATCAGTCAGGGTAAGGCGGGTGAGCAAGATAATGTCCGGCGGGTGGCGCGGCATTGTCGCGCAGGGGGCGCCGCGGATCAAGGAAGCGCTTGGCACCCGCGCGGGCGGGCCGTATGCCGGGGGCATGGAGGGTGAGATGGACCGGCGCAATGATGAGGGGTCTGCGGCGCTTATGGCGGGGAGTTTCTTGCGGCTGGTAGGGCGGGCATTGGCGGCGGAGGTGAACGCGAAGGCGCTGTATGAGGCGGGGTTTTGCCTGCTGGCGCATGACGGCGCGGCGGACCCGCGATTTATTTACGCCAACCGCGCGGCGCAGACTTGTTTCGGCTATTCATGGGATGAGTTTATCGGCCTGCCCTCACGCCTTTCCGCCGAGGCGCCGGAACGGGCGGAACGCGACCGGCTGCTGGCGGCGGTGCGGGAGCATGGGTTTATTGCGGATTACCGGGGCGTGCGGGTGCGGAAGAATGGGGAGCGGTTTTGGATTGAGCAGGCTGTGGTGTGGGAGTTGCGGGATGCGGCGGGGGTGAGGCGTGGGCAGGCGGCGGTGTTTGCGCCACCTGCCACTCCTTGAGCGTATCGCCCTGGTGCGCCGGAATGATAGGATCTACTTTTCAACCATATGCGGCGCGAACTGAGCGGCAATGCCGGGATTGATGCTCTTGGCCTTGGCTAGATCGGCTTCGCTATCCGTTTCATAGCCCGCCGCTTTTTCCGCAATGCTTTTGCCGTAGAGAGAGTTGGCCGAATCGGGGGCGGCCATCAATGCCAAAGTATAGTCAGATATTGCGGCATCGTAGTCTTTAAGCCGCAGATAAACAAAGCCACGTGAGTTATAGCTGTAATCATAATTAGGCCCGATTTTTATGGCTCTGTTGCAATCGGCCAAGGCTGGCTGCAAATCCCCCATATTGGCACGGCCAAAGCAACGATTATTCCAGGCGATGTCATCTCCGGGGCTGAGAGCAATAGCCTTCGTATCATCTGCTACGCTTTGCGTCCAATGGCCCTCGCTGGCATAGGCATAGCCTCGTTCTATGAATATATATTCGTTCATCGGCTCCAACCGAATTCCCATGCTGTAATCGGCAATGGCCTTGGGCCAGAGAGAAAGCTGGTTATAGACATTGCCGCGCTCAACATAAGCCCCCGCCAGATGCGGGTTGAGCGCAATGGCGCTGGTATAATCGGCGATAGCATCCTGCGGCTCATTCCTACGATTATAGAGATAGGCGCGCGCCATATAGGCGGCCGCATCGTCATGACGTAGGCGAATGGCGTTTGTTTCGTCGGACAAGGCAGCATCCGGTTGGTTAAGCCGCATGTAGGCAACCCCGCGCAACCTGTAAGCCAGGCCAAGACTATTGCCACCTTCATGACCCGCTGCAATGATACCGCTGCATGAATTGACAGCCTGATAGGGGTCATCGCCAACACAGCCAAGCCATACGGGTTTGGCAAAATGAGCGGCGCCAACGAATAGCAGCCCGGCGGTGGCAAGACCGCCGGTCATGAAAGTCGTGGACGATTTTTTACCCCGGCCACGCGGCAAAAACACCATCAAGGCACCGAGAATGGCAGTAAAGGCGCAAAGCAAGGCGCCCGTATTGAAATTTGCGTTGAGGAGGGCGGGCCAGACCCTCTTCAGAGACAAAGCGGGTTCAGGGGTCATCGCTGAGGCGAGAAAACACAGCGCCAGAAATACCGTGAGGCAGGTGGCACCAAGCAGCACCAGCCCGGCATGATAGACGACGGAGCGGATTTTCTCCAGCCAGATGCTGATGAAAAACGGAACGGCGCCACCAACGACGAGGACGCCGACCATGATGCACTTGGCAAGCAATTCGAAGCGCGACGGAGGAAGAGGTACAAAGCCGGCTATCTGGACAAGGCTGAAGGCCATGCAAGCAAGGATAAAAAACAATATGCCGAAGATGGTGCGTAATTTCGGCCGGGCATGCGTGCCAGAGACAGGCTCATATACCGCAGAAGAGAAGAATATCGCGCCTGGGATAGCATAGACGGCTAGCCCGAATAGGGCGATGGGACTCACAAGATAATTAACATTGATAGCAACGAAGGCTACGATGCCACTCGCCACATAAAGCCAGCGCCCGGCTTTCCGACCGGACAGCATGATGAAACCGGAAATGCAGACAGTCAGCACCGCCAACACGCATACCCAATCTCGAGTCGGTACTGGCATTGCCCGATGTTGCATGCCTACACGCAGGGCATTGAGCATGGATAAAGCTGCGAAAACATTACCGAGAATTATGAGCCAACACATGGCTATCCAAAGTCTCGGCTGTTTCACCTGCGTCCCTTTCCATGCGACACTGTTCTAAACGGGCGTCTTGAAAAGGAATTTTTCATTGCGCAGTCAACAATGCAACTCGTCAATCAGGTTGTAATTAAGCCAGGCGCGATGCAGGCCTAAACCCGCATCGGCATCAGCACATAAACAGCCGAATTATCATCCTGGTCGCGCACCAGTGTCGGCGCGGCCCCATCGGCAAACACAAACTCTACCTTGCCCTTCACCTGGTCGGTGACATCGGACAAATATTTCGCCTGAAAGCCGATTTCCAAAGGCCCGAACTGGTAATCCACCAAATCGCCGCCCAGCTCTTCCGAGGCGCTGCCTTGCTCGGCGCTGGCGGCGGAGATGACGAGCAAATCCTTCGCCAGAGAGAGCTTCACCGGGCGGTGCTTCTCGGCCGAAATGGCGGAGACGCGGCCCACAGCGTCGTTGAAATCCTTCTTGTCCACGCGCAGCACTTTGTCGTTATTGCGGGGGATCACCCGCTCATAATCGGGGAAGGTGCCGTCGATCAGCTTGCTGGTCAGTTTCATCGTGCCAATGCTGAACTGGATGCGCGTTTCAGACAGCGCCACTTCCACCTCGCCGGAAACCTCGTCCAGCAGCTTGCGCAGCTCGGTTACGGTTTTGCGCGGGATGATGATGCCGGGCATGCCCGCCGCACCTTCCGGCAGCGGCTCTTCCACACGGGCCAGGCGGTGGCCGTCTGTCGCCACGGCGCGCAGCACGGGGCCGCCCTCGCCTTCCGCCGCGTGCAGGAAGATGCCGTTAAGGTAGTAGCGCGTTTCCTCGGTGGAGATGGCGAAGCGCGTGCGGTCGATAAGCCCGCGCAGCTCAGCCGCGGAGAGCACGAATTGGTGTGTGAGCTTGCCGGCGTCGAGCTTGGGGAATTCATCCACCGAAAGCGCCACGAGGCTGGTGGCATAGCGCCCAGCACGCAGGGCCAGTTGCGCGTCGCCGCCCGGGTGGTCCAGCTCGATAACCGCATTATCTGGCTGGCGGCGGACAATTTCGTACAGCGTGGCGGCGGGTACGGTAATGGCGCCGTTACGGCTGGTTTCCGCCGCAACTTCCTCGACCAGCGAAATTTCAAGGTCGGTCGCGGCCAGGCTGAGCTGGCCATCGCGCACCGCCAGCAGCACGTTGGCGAGAATGGGGATGGTATTGCGCTTCTCGACCACATTCTGCACGTGGGCCAGAGATTTCATCAGCGTGGCGCGATCGGCCTTGAATTTCATGGTACCCTTCCAGACAAAGCACGAATTTTTGGTTTTTGACCGATTCGTGGCTTAGCCTAGCAAGGGGACCGATTCTAGGGAAGGTGGTACGGAATCGGCGCCGGATAACGGAACAGAAGGGAAAAAGCGGTGGGAAGCAGGCATTTGGTGGATACGGAATTACTGGCAGGGCTGGAAATGCTGCCCATGTTCGATTTTTCAACGGTTGATATAGGCGCGGTGCGCGCGGGGCTGGCAACATGGCGCGAGGCCGCCGCCGCGCCAGAAATGCCGGATGTGCAAAGCGCGTGGCTGAATGCTCCCGGCCCCGCCGGTGCGCCCGGCGTGCGCGTGGCAATGCACAGGCCCATGGCGGCAAACGGGCCTCTGCCTGCGATACTGCATGTTCACGGCGGCGGTTATGTGCTGGGAGAGGCCACCCTGGACGATATTGCCAACCGCACCCTGGCGCTGACGCTGGGCTGTGCCATTTTTTCGGTGGATTACCGGCTGGCGCCGGAAACGGCGCATCCGGGGCCGGTGGAGGATTGCTACGCGGCTCTTAACTATGTGGCGGCCAATGCCGGGGCGCTGAGGGTAGATGCGGCGCGTATCGGCGTGATGGGCGAGAGTGCCGGCGGCGGGCTGGCGGCGGCTTTGGCGCTGCTGGCGCGCGACCGGGGCGGACCTGGGCTGGCGTTTCAGCACCTTATCTACCCGATGCTGGATGACCGCACCTGCGTGGCGGCGGACCCGCATCCGTTTACGGGGGAGTTTGTGTGGGGCGTGGCGCAGAACCGCTATGGCTGGGCGGCGCTGCTGGGGCAGGCCCCGGGCGGGGCGGATGTTTCGCCCTATGCGGCAGCGGCGCGGGCCACGGATTTATCTGGCCTGCCGCCAGCTTTTATTGCCGTGGGAGCGCTGGATTTGTTTCTGGAAGAGAATCTTGAATATGCCCGCCGGCTGACGCGCGCCGGTGTGCCGGTGGAGCTGCATGTGTATCCGGGCGCGTATCATGGCTTTCAACTGGCGCCCGGCGCGGCGGTTACAGAGGCGGCAAACCGCGATAGCGTGGCGGCATTGCGGCGCGCGCTGGGGACTTAAGTCTCCAGCATACGCCGCAGCAAATCCACATCCTCGGCAAAGGCCGCATCCTGGCCGATCAGCTCGCTCACGCGCGAGACGGCGTGCATCACCGTGGTGTGGTCGCGGTCGCCGAAATGGCGGCCGATGTCGGGCAGGGATTTGCTGGTGAGCTGCTTGGCCAGGTACATGGCCACCTGGCGCGGACGGGCAATATTACGGGCGCGGCGGGCGGAGGACATCTCAGCCACGCGGATGTTGAAATGTTCCGCCACTCGCCTCTGGATTTCCTGAATTGAAACCTTGCGGTCATGTGCCTTCAGCACATCGTGCAGCACCTCGTGCGCGGTTTCCATGGTAAGCGGCCGTGAGAACAAATTGGCATGCGCGACGAGGCGATTGAGCGCACCTTCCAGCTCGCGGTTATTGCTGGTGATCTTGCGGGCGAGGAATTCAAGCACCTTGGCCGGCACATCCACCCCGGCGCGCTGCGCCTTGGCTTCCAGAATGGAGTAGCGCAGCTCGAAGGTGGTGGCGTGCAAATCGGCCACCATGCCGCAGCCCAGGCGCGTGCGCAGGCGGTCTTCCAGGCCGGAAAGGTCGGAGGGGGATTTATCCGCCGAAATGACAATTTGTTTCCCGGCATCAACGAGCGCGTTGAAGGTGTGGAAAAATTCTTCCTGGGTGTTGTCCTTGCCGATGAGGAATTGCAGGTCATCGATCATCAGCACATCCACGCTGCGCAACTCGTTCTTGAATTCGAGCGTGGATTGCGAACGCAGCGCGTTGATGAAGCGGTACATGAATTTTTCCGCCGACATGTAGGCGACGGTAACGGGACGCACGCCGCGCGCGGCGCGGGTGGAAAGCTCCCACGCAATGGCATGCATGAGGTGCGTTTTGCCCAGGCCGACGCCGCCATACAGAAAGAGCGGGTTAAACCCGGCAGTGGCCGGGGCCTCAGCCACACGGCGGGCGCAGGCATAGGCGAATTCATTGGGCTTGCCGACCACGAAGGTCTCGAAGGTAAAACGCTGGTCGAGGGCCGCGGCCTGCTCTGCGCGCGGCGCGGGCACGTTAAGGGGGATGGGCGCGCTGGCCGGCTCGGCCAAATTGGGCGCGGCGGCCCGGGCTGCGGCCTGGGTGCGGAACTCCACGCGGCGGATGGCGGGGTTTTCGGCCTGCCAGAAAGCGGTAATCAGCTCGCCATATTCCTTGTTCACCCAGTCGCGCAAAAAGCGCGTGGGCAGAACGACCGTGACTTCGTCGCCATTCATGCCATTGAACGCGACTTGCTTAAGCCAGGTCCGGTACTCCACATCGCCCACCTCGGCTTGCAGCCGGGCGCGCACACGGCCCCATTGCTCGGCCATACCGGCATCCTCTGTCCGCAGCGCGTGAGTTTTAAGCATAGCGTCGCTCTCGCGCATGGAACTTGCCTCCAGGCTCATACTAACCACCCTGCTTCCTCCCGCCTAACCCTGCATCCATAAACCGCACGCAGTTTCCCGAACCAGAAAAAGCCGTTTTTGGGCTTTATCCTTCTCAGAAAAGAGACAGCGATCAAAGATGTCTTGAGGCTCCCACAGTAAGGCGAAACACCCTCTTGGCGCAAGCACTGAAATGCGTGCGCGTTGGCGGGCAAGCCGCTGTATCACGGAGATAAAGCAAAAAAATCAGATTGTTATGTGAATATCTCTTTGTGAATAGAAAGTTCCTGTTCCACAAACA
>JAKBCX010000056.1 GCA_021807465.1 Pseudomonadota bacterium
TTGCGGGCGGTCTTGCCGGCGGCGTGGCGGCAGTGGCCGCCGCGCGCGTGGCCGAGGCGGCGCATCATGGGCAGGGCAATGCGGGCGCCATTCCGTTTTACGGCCCGCGCCAAGCCGGCATCACCACGCCCATGCAAAGGCAGCTCTATTTTGCCAGTTTCGATCTGGCGGCGGAAAACCGCCAGGAGCTGATTACCCTGCTGCAAGCCTGGACAGCGGCCTCCGCGCGCATGACCGCCGGCCTGCCCGCCGTGCCGGGCGAGCAGGAGGATAACCAGCCGCCTTTGGATAGCGGCGAGGCCGTGGGGCTGCAGCCGCAGAACCTCACCATCACCTTCGGCTTTGGCCCAGACATGTTCACGCTGAATGGCAAGGACCGCTATGGCCTGGCATCCAAAAGGCCGGAAGCGCTGGTGGATTTGCCTGGCTTTAATGGCGACCAGCTTGTGGAAGGCCAGTGCGGCGGCGCGCTTTGCGTGCAGGCTTGCGCCAATGACGAGCAGGTGGCCTTTCACGCGGTGCGGCAGCTTGCCCGGCTTTCTTATGGCGCGGCCAATCTGCGCTGGGTGCAAAGCGGCTTCGCGGCCGGGCCGGATGTAAAGGGCACGCCGCGCAACCTCATGGGCTTTAAGGATGGCACCATGAACCCCACCGGCAGCACCATGGATGAAGCCGTATGGGTGGAAACACCCGGCTGGATGCAAGGCGGCAGTTACATGGTGGCGCGGCGCATCCGCATTGCGCTGGAGCATTGGGACCGCATGCGCGTGGGGTTTCAGGAGATGACCTTCGGGCGCAAGAAAGACAGCGGCGCGCCCCTGGGCGGCACGCATGAATTCGACACGCCGAATTTCAACGCCACCGATGCCAGCGGCAATTATGTGATTCCCGAAAATTCGCACATGCGCCTGGCCGCGCCTGCCAATAATGACGGCGCGCAGATTTTGCGGCGCTCTTACTCCTACAATAACGGTGCCAATTTCGTAGCCGAGCGCTGGCCGCCGTGGCACCAGGGCATTGAGTATGATGCCGGCTTGTTCTTCCAGGCCTATCAGAAGGACCCGCGCACGGGCTTCATCAAGCTCTTCGGCAAAATGTCGAAAATCGACATGCTCAACCAGTTCACCACCCATACCGGCAGCGCCATTTTCGCCTGCCCGCCAGGGGCGGAAAAGGGCGGCTATATCGGGCAGGGCATGCTCGAGACAGCTTGATTAAATGTTATAACATAGCATAACCTGCCTCGGCTGGCGCGGAGGCAGGCAGGCTCCCGGTTTGAGCCGGCAGGAGAAGGACATGGGAAAATCCAATAAAGTTTGGATGTGGCGGTGTTTGTCCGCCATGGCGCTGGGCGCGGCGCTGGGAGGGGCGCCTGCCTACGCGCAGAGCGGCAATGGCAATATTTGGCAGCGCCCGGAATTGCTGGGCGATATTGGCGGGCTACGCACGGCACTTGGCAATGCCGGTATTACATTCGGGTTGAATGACAGTGAGAATCTGCTCGCCAATCTTTCCGGCGGTGTGAAAACGGGCGCCACCATGCAAGGTGTGACAACGATGAGCCTGGATGTGGACACGGCCAAAGCCGTGGGCCTGCCCGGAGGGCTGTTCCACATAAGCGCGCTGCAACTGCATGGTCAGCCGCTTTCCGCCGCCTATCTCGATAACCTGCAAGCCGCCAACGGCAATGAGGGCAAGAATGCGACGCGGCTCTGGGAGTTGTGGTACGACCAGTCTTTCGCCAATGGCCAATTCGATATCAAGATTGGCCAGCAGAGCATCGACAACGAGTTCATCTGCAGCCAGTATTCGGCATTGTTCGTCAACACCATGGCGGGTTGGCCACTTGTGCCATCGGCTGATCTTTACGGTGGCGGTCCGGCCTACCCGCTCTCCTCGCTGGGCGTGCGCGCGCAGTTCAAGCCCAGCAGCAACTCCGCCATTCTTGCCGGTGTGTTCGACGATAATCCAGGCGGCGGCTCGTTCTATGAGGATGCCCAGGCACTGGATGCCGCAGGTGGCAAGTTCAACCTGAACACCGGCGCGCTGTGGATTGCCGAGTTGCAATATTCCGCCAAGCCTTTTGGCCTGCCCGGCACCTACAAGCTCGGCGGCTGGTACGATAGCGGGCATTTCCCCGACCAGCTTTACAGCACGGATGGGCTGACGTTTGCCAACCCGGCCAGCAACGGCAACCCGGTCATGCATCGTGGCAACTACAGCCTGTATGGCGTGGTGGACCAAACCGTATGGCAATCCGCCAGCAACAGCGCGCGCAATGTCAATGTGTTCGGCCGCGTCATGGGCGCGCCGTCCGATCAGAATCTCGTCACTTTCTTCTTCAATGGTGGCGTGACCATGGCCGCGCCATTTTCGGGGCGGAATAACGATCAGGTGGGGCTGGATTTTGGCATTGGCAAGGTCAGCAGCCGTGTGGCCGATCTCGACCGCGCTTCTGGCGTGGCGCCGCGCGGCACGGAGGAGTTATTCGAGTTGACCTACCAGGCGCAGCTTGTGCCCTGGCTGGTGGTGCAGCCGGACATGCAATATATCGTCAACCCCGGCGGTGGCGTGCAGGATCCGAATAACCCCACGCATAATCTGCGCAATGAATTTGTGGCGGGCATGCGCGTTATCACAACTTTCTGAGCCAGGCCGCCGCCGGTGCAAGCCGCCGGCGCCGTGCGCGCTTGGCGTTTTGCCGCAGCAGTTGTAATAGATGCTTAGAAAGCACAAGGTTTCAGGCACGTGAGTCAGATGGCGCAAAGCGGAGTTCTGCCGGTCCCGGGCGATGTCCGGGCCGCGCGCTCGCGTACCGCATTGCGCAATACGCTTATCAGCCTGCTGGAGCAGAAGCCGTTTGAGCAGGTGACGATTCGTGAGATCGCCTCCAAGGCCAAAATCGGCTATGCGACATTTTTCCGCCATTATCCGAGCAAGGAAGCGCTGCTCAACGATCTGGCCGCTGGCCAGATTAGCGGGCTTACAGAGGTGGTATTGCCATTGCTGCACAGTGCCGATTTGAAGCTCACCTCGCGCGCGATGTTTGAATATGTGTGGGCGCATAAAACCTTGTGGACAGCTTTGCTAACAGGCGGCGCGGCAGGCACGGTGAAAACCGAGTTCATCCGGCAGATGCGCCAACTGGCCGCCGATGAAAAACCCGTGGATAGCTGGCCGCCCAGCGATTTACGAGTGGCATTTTCAGTTGCCGCCACGCTGGAAATTCTCTCGTGGTGGCTGGAGCAGAAAGAACCGGCCAGCATCGAGCAGATGGCCGAGACGCTCGACCGGCTGGTGCTGCAACCCAGCCTGGCGGATGTGCCGCGTGTGGGATTGCTGGAGAAGCGCCCGCAGGCGGTAAAATCTGCCCGTTAGAGAAGCTGGGCAGGGCCTATTGCGTTTCGGGCATATGCACGACCAGCCCGTCCATATCTTCGGAGATGGTAATCTGGCAGGCGAGGCGGCTATTCTCCTTCACATCGCTTGAAAACTCGATCGTCGCTTCTTCGATCTCCGTCCGCTTGCCCAGCCGCGCCTGCCAATCTGGGGGTATGTAAACATGGCAGGTGCCACACACACACGCCCCGCCGCAATCGGCATCTATGCCGGGCACGTTGTTATCCCGCGCGCCGCGCATCAATGTGCCGCCGGGCGTAACATCCACCACATGCGCCCTGCCGGAAAAGGTGATGTAGGTAATTTTAACCATGCCGCCCCGGGTTTAGATGCGCTCGCCAGTGAGTGCCGATTTGCCGAACATGCCGAGTTTGGCATGGCCAGTTAGGGTATCGCCTTCCTGCGTCACCTCGAAACTCAGCTTGATCTTCGCCGGCTTGGTTACGTTCATCACCCAGCTTAGCTTGTCACCGTCGATCTTGCCTTCTGAAATATCTTCACCGCCCATGGGGCTGTCTATGCGGCCTGTAAAGCTGTTCCCATCGCGGTTCATGGTCATCACCATTTCCTGCGGCCCCATTGGCGTTTTCAGTACCATCTTCCAGCGCTCGCCGGATGGCGCTTCTTCTGCCACGGGGGCGGCGGCAACAGGCTTGGCCTTGCCGGCCTTGGGTGTGTATGCGGGCAGTGTTTCCCACCCACGCACGGTAGAGGTGGAGGAGAGATGCGCGTTCTCCAAATCCACATCCCATTCGGGAAAACGGTTCAGCAGCTCATCCAGCGCCACGCGCCCCTCAATGCGCGCAAGCGCATTGCCAAGGCAGGAATGGAACCCGTAGCCGAACGTGAGATGCGGCACGCGCGGACGGTGGATGTCGAATTTGTCCGGGCTGGTGAATTTGCGCGGGTCGCGGTTGGCGCCGCCAACAAGGAAGAGAATGGCGCTGCCCTCGGGCACCTTCTGCCCGTGAAATTCCGTATCCTTTGCCACATAACGGCCAACGGACGGGCCTGGCGGCTCAAAGCGCAGCAATTCCTCGATGGCCTGCGGAATAAGCGCGCGGTTCTCGTAAATCTGCCGCCGCTGGTCCGGGTGCTCCGCCAGCACCTTGCCGGTCCAGCCGATGAGCCGGTTCGTGGTCTCGTTGCCCGCCCCGGCGAGAATGCTGATAAACAGCAGTACCTCATCGCGCGTCAGCTTGCGGGTTGTGCCGGTCTCATCGGTAAATTCCGCGTTGAGAAGCTCGGTCATCAAATCATCGGATGGATGCTTCACGCGCCAGTCGAGATATTCCTCGAACCCTTCGCCGACGAATTGATGATCGGTGAAATCCTTCGGTTTGCCCGGATCTGTGCGCAGCTTCTCATTCGCCTGGTGCTGCACGCTCTTCAGGTCTTCCTCGGGAATGCCGAGCAGCATCCCAATCACGCGCAGCGGCATTTCCGCGCCCAGGTCATCGATGAAGTTGAAGCGCCCGCCTTCCACCAGCGGGTCCAGCGCCTTAGCGCAGAAAGCGCGTATTTGCGGCTCCAGCGCGTTCATCTTCTTGGGCGTGAACACACGTGTCAGCAGGCTGCGGTGCATGGTGTGCAGCGGCGGGTCTTCGAAAATGAACACGCCTTTTGGAATGGGTACGTTCTGCTTGATGATTTCCAGAATGCCGCCGCGCCCAGAAATGAACGTATCGCGGTCGAACAGGCCGCGCTCTACATCCTCGTACCGGCTTACGGCGTAAAAATCGTATTGCGCGTTGTAGTAAAGCGGGGCTTCTTCGCGCAGGCGGTTGAAGGCGGGGTAGGGATTCGCGAAATATTTAGGATCGTAGGGATCCCAATGGACCCCGGGACTGGTCACGGCATTCATGCGATGCTCCTCCGAAGCGGTGTGCGGACGGTGCTTATATTTGTGATACAGTGTATATCATATAATATCCGGACAACCCGCGTCAAGCGGGTGGCGCCTTCAGCCCGCCAGTACGGGCGGCGCGGCGGCATCCATTCCGCCGCGCCCGGCTTCGCGCAGGGCCAGGCCAATCTCGTGCTGGCGCTCAGGTGGAAGGCGTTCGCTTGGCCCCACCACCACCAGCACGCCCGCGGGGTGGTTATGGCTGGTGAATACAGGGGCGGCGATGGCGGCTGAGCCGGGCAGCAAATCGCCGTCGTTTACCGCGTAGCCACGCTGGCGTGTGGCGGCAAAATCCTCCTGCCGCGCGGCTGCCGCGGCGGCGCCGATCAGCGCCTCCTGCACTGGCACCGGCATGAAGGCCAGATACACGCGCGCCGTGGCGCTGCCCGCCATGGGCACGCTCATGCCAATGGAAGGCACAACGCGTAGTAATTGCTGGCTCTCTAGCGCGTCCACGACCACAAAATGGTTCTGGTAGGGCAGGTTGAGATACACGGTTTCGCCCGTGGCTTTGTGCAGGCGCTCCATCAGCGGGCGCAGCCGGTGGCGCAAGCTGTCGGTGCTGTGCGGCGGGCGTGCGAGCGATAGGGCATGCAGCGTCAGCTCCCATTGTCCGCGTAATCCCGGCACGGCATGAATCCAGCCCGCGTCGGAGAGCGTCATCAAATCGCGCTGCACGGCGGATTTGTCGGCATCAAGCTCGCGCGCCAGCACGCTCACCCCCACGGGCTGCAGCTTGGCCACAAGCTCGAACACCGACAACATGCGGCTTGCACTCAGGCTGCGCTTGACCGCCATGAATCCCTCTTTATGTCACTATTTGACCGATTATGTTACCATGTAACCCAAATTGAGCTGTTTTGCAACAAGGCGGATCACTCTCAGTCATGTCTTGTGGCGGCTGGGGAGTGTGGCCCGGTTTACCCTTCCATCAGGGGAAATTACACTTGGGCGGCAAAGAAAGGGGAGAAGCCAGATGGCGCGCCAGAATGTGGGTGGAATTGAAATCGACTACGAGTTTTTCGGGGATGCAGACGCGCCTGTTGTTATTCTCACTCCCGGCGGCCGTTACCCGCGCGACACGCCCGGCCTGCCGCAGCTTGCGGCGGCGCTGGTGGAGGGGGGCTACCGTGTTCTCTCCTGGGACCGCCCTAATTGCGGTGCCTCTGATATTAGCTTTGAAGGCATGAGCGAATCCGCCTTGCATGCCGATACGCTGGTGGGCCTTACCGAGGCGCTGGGCCTGCGGCGTTTTGCCCTGGTTGGCGGCTCGGCTGGTTCACGCATCTCGCTTATGGCGGCGGCGCGGGCGCCCGAGCGCGTGAGCAAGCTCTTCATCTGGTGGATTAGCGGCGGACCAATCTCTTTGGCGCAGCTTGCCAATTATTACTGTGCCGATGCCGCCGTGGCGGCGTCTCGCGGGGGGATGGAGGCGGTGGCGGCATTGCCTGGTTTTGCTGAGCAGATTGCCCGTAACCCGCGCAACCGTGAGCTGATTCTGAAATGGGACCCGGACGCCTTTATTGCCCGCATGCAGCTTTGGGCCGAGGGCTATGCCTATTCCCGCACCTCGCCCGTGCCGGGCATTTCGGCGGATCAATTCGCGCGCATGACCATGCCGGCTATCGTGCTGCGTAGTGGCAAGAGCGATCTTTCCCACACGCGCGAGGCCAGCGAGCAGACGGCAGCCCTGCTGCCCAACGCGCAGCTTGTGGAGCCGCCCTGGCCCGACCAGGAATGGAATAATTGCTCCAAAATTCCCAATGAACCAGGCCGCGGCCGGTTCGAGCGCTGGCCGCTGCTGGCGCCGATGATTTTGGAATTTTTAAACCGCCCATAAGCCCATGGGAATTTGCACAGAGCGGCTGTGCAAATTCCCGCCTATGAAGGGCGTGGCTTTTGCGGCTTACAATCGCGCCCGGTATTTTGGAGGGGTAGTGTCGAATGAGCGGTCTGTCGTTTGAACTGGCTGACGAGCAGGCCGCCATACGTGATATGGCGCGCGAATTCGCCCATGAGCATCTGGCACCATTCGCCGTGGCGTGGGACCGGGACAAATATTTTCCCGTTGAGACAATGCGTGCCGCCGCCGCCCTGGGCATGGGTGGCATCTACGTAAGCGAGGCCCATGGTGGTTCCGGTCTTTCGCGTCTCGATGCGGCGCTGATTATAGAAGCGCTAGCCACAGGCTGCCCCACCATAGCTGCTTATATCTCTATCCATAACATGGTCGCGGGCATGATTGACCGCTATGGCAACGATGAGCAGCGCCGCAAATATTTGCCGCAACTTTGCAGCATGGAGCGTTTTGCGAGCTATTGCCTCACCGAACCCGCCGCCGGGTCCGACGCGGCGGCGTTGCGCACGCGCGCGGTGCGGGATGGCGAGCATTATATTGTAAATGGTACAAAACAATTCATCTCCGGTGCGGGCACGGCCGAGCTTTATGCGGTTATGGTCCGCACGGGCGGCGAGGGGCCGAAGGGCATTTCCACGCTACTCATCGAGAAGAGCATGGAAGGAGTCAGCTTCGGCGCCAATGAGCATAAAATGGGCTGGAACGCCCAGCCAACGCGGCAGGTGATTTTCGAGGATGTGCGCGTGCCCGTGGCCAATCTGCTTGGCGAGGAAGGCA
>JAKBCX010000057.1 GCA_021807465.1 Pseudomonadota bacterium
CCTTCACACCTAATCTTTCCACATATTTCCAGGCCGCTGAAGGCTACCTCGCGCCCAACCTGAACACCTATTATACAACCGCGCTCAATGCGCAGAGCGTGCAGCCAGAAAGCACGATCAACTTCCAAGGCGGCGTTGCCTACCAGGATGCGCACTGGATGCTGGGCGGTGACCTTTATAATATTCACTTCCAGAACTATATTGGTCACAAGAACGAGACGATTAACGGCATCAACCAGACGGTATATTACAACCAAGGCGGCGTGATTTACCGTGGCGTCGAAGGTGAAGCCGCCTACACATTCAGCAATGGGGTCACCCTGTTCGGCAATGCCGGGTATAACCAAGCTTTCCAGACATCGACCAACGTGCAGATTACCCAGGCGCCACAAGGCACCGCGAATCTTGGCGTGATTTACAACGCCAATGGTGTTTATGCCTCGGTTATCGACCAATGGACCGGCGGCGAATATAGCGGCAATAACGGCACCGGTAACGAGGCCAACAGCCAGCCGGGCGGCAAATCCCCCGGCGGCTGGTACGACCCGTATAACGTCGTGAACGCCTCGCTTGGTTACACCTTTAATCACGACAACCCGAACAAGACGCCGGTGAAGGTGAAGCTCAACCTCGACAACATTACCAACCAGAAGCAGATCATCTTCGACAACGGCACGGATGCGGCCGGCAATCTGCTCTACTGGCGCCTGACCGGTTTCTCGGCCTTCGCCACGGTCAGCGTGCCCATCGGCTTTGGCTCGGGCCTGTAATGGGGCTGGCCGCGTAGCCGCTTAACACGGGGCCGGCCGCGCCGGCCCCGAATTACTGCCGACACGAATCTGTCACACTACAAATTCGTGACTTGTTGTATCGGCAGCATGTTTGAGGAGTATAAACGTGTCGATCAAATATATCATCTACCTCGCCAATTATTCGGATGGGGTGCTCTACGTTCTGGCCCTGCTGCTTCTACTCGCGCTGGGCGTTATCATCGACCGCTTCTGGTCGCTGCGCAGCACCATTTTGCGTGGCCGCTCCATTATTCACGCCACGGCGGGAACCACCGCCCTTACCCCGGCCGAATTGCAGGCATTGCAGACCCAGGCGGGCAGTCTGCCCGAAGCCGCGCTGCTGGACACCGCGCTGCGCCACCCCGGCCATACAGGCGACACATTGGCCAACCGGCTGGATGAAACGATTATGCTGCTGGCCCCCAGCCTGGACCGCCGCCTATGGCTGCTGGATACGGCGGTGACGCTTGCGCCGCTGCTGGGCCTGTTTGGCACCATTATCGGCATGTTCCACGCCTTTAACGTACTCGCCCAGCCTGGCCACGCGCCGGCGGAAGTAACGGGCGGCGTGGCCGATGCGCTGGTGGCCACGGCTTTTGGTATTTTCATCGCCATGCTCGGGCTTACCGGCTTCAACGCGCTGTCCAACCAGGTGCGCCTTATCATGCACCAGCTGGACTCGATGAAGATGATGATCGTCAACCGCATGCCGCACCCGCCCGCCACCGTGGAACGCCTATCCGCCTTTGCCGGGGGGCGTTAATGAAGCTGCGCTACTTCGAATACCGCAAGGCGCGCATCGAGATCATTCCGATGATCGACGTGATGCTGTTCCTGCTTGTGTTTTTTGTGATCGTCACGCTGCAGATGATCCCGGATGCCGGGGTTTCTCTGCAACTGCCCACGGCAAGCCAGACGCAGGAGCTGCCACACCCGAAAGTGACGGTGAACGTGCTGGCCGATGGCACCATGCAGGTGAAAGGACAGACGCTGAGCACAGACCAGCTCACCGCCATGCTGGCCGCCGATGGCAACCCGGGCAAGACGGAGCTGACCATCGCGGCTGATAAAGCCACGGCGTTTCAGCATTTCATGAGCGTGATCGATGCGGCGCGCAAAGCCGGTGTCACCGATATCGGGATTGCCGCGCAGCCTGTGCCAGGCTCGTGAGGCACAGGCCATGAAAACCGTGGAAGCATGGTACGCGCCAGATTCGGACGGCAAGCATTTTGCCCTTGCCCTGGCCGCCGCGCTAGGGCTGGAGCTGGCGGCCCTGGCGCTGCTTGTGCCGTTGATGACCAAGCATACCCCGCCCGCGCAAGTGCAGGCGCCAGTGCGGCTGACAATCGCAGCGCCCAAGCCGCCCGCGCCGCAGCCCAAACCGCCGCCGCCGGTTACACCGCCGCAGCCGGTGCCCAAACCGCCGCCACCGGTCACACCGCCGCGCCCCGCACCCGCGCCCAAACCTCGCCCGGTGCCGCACCCGGTGGTGCATCATGTTGTGCACCATGTGGCGCCGCCCGTGGCCGCGCCGCACCCGGTGGCAAAGCCGCTGCCGCCCGTGCCAGCCGCGCCGCCACCACCGCCCGCCCCTGCCCCGCCCTCGGCTGGCCAGGTGGATTTGTTCCGCGAAGCCGTGCGCCGCGCCGTGCAGATGGTGGCAAACCAGGTGTATCCGGCAACCACGCAGGAAAGCGGCACGGTGATCATCACCATCGATTATCTGAATGGCCGCGCGGTGAATGTAACGCTGACGCGCAGCAGCGGCTTTCCGTTGCTCGACAAAGCCGCGCTGCGCGCAGGGTGGATTGCCAATTACCCGCCGCCGCCGCCCGCTTTCGCCAATCGCAGCTTCCCCTGGAGCATTGCGGTCATCTTTCAGGCCGCCCCGCCAAGTTTGGACGGGGATTGAGGCCAGGCCGGAGAATTGCCACGCCGCCGGCAATGCTCCGCGCCCAGGGTGTGAATGCTTTGCGGAACAGGCTTGCGGCGTTACGCCGGGGCGCCACCGCCTTTTCCGCGTGCCGGGGCCAGAAGCATGAGCAAAACGGGCAAGGCCAGTAGAACAAGCGGAAACTGAACCAGCAACCCGGCGATAATGGCAACAGCCAGCGGCTGCTGCATTCCAGCACCCTGGCCAAGATCGAGCGCAAGCGGCAGCAAGGTGAGGATAGCGGCAAGCGTGGTCATGGCGATAGGCCGTAAGCGATTGGTGGAGGCCGCCATCAGCGCCTCGCGCAGGGGCAATGTCTCGTACAGATGCATGAACTCCGAGACATAGAAAATCGCCATTTCCGTGGCGATGCCCACGATCATCACCATGCCCATCAATGCCGTTATGTTCAACTCCATGCCCGTAACATAAAGCCCCGTGAACACCGCCGTGGTGGAGAGCAGCGACGTTCCTATAATGGCAAACACCCAGGTGAAACGCTCGTACAGAAATAGCAACAGCAAAAACTCAGCCGCCAGCGCGGCAATGAACACGCGCTCCAGCCCGGCAAAGGCCTGCTGCTGCTGCGCGTACACACCGCCCAGCGTGTAGGTTACGCCCAGCCCCAGCACGCCGGGCTTTGCCAATGCCTTCTTCACATCGGCAATGCCGGCATTCAGCCCGCGCCCGCTAAGCCGCGCGGTTACGTCCACAACCTGTTGCAGATTCTCGCGCGTAATTTCGGGCTGTCCCCGCTCAACCGTAAAGCTTGCAATTTGTGAAAGCGGCACCAGCGCGCCAGAGGGTGTAGCAATGGGCAAAGCGCCGAGATTATCGGTATTGGTAACCAAACCCGGCGCCAGCCGCACACGAATGGCGCGCGCCGGGACAATGCCTTGCGTTTCTCCCACGATGCTGCCTGCCAGCGCGGTTTGCAGCTGCGCCGCCACCCCGGCGGGGTCCAACCCTTTCATCGCGGCACGTGCCGGGTCCACTTTAATGTCTATGGCATCGCCCGCGGGGGTAATGCCGTTGATGACCGAGTTCACCCCTTTAATGCCAGCGATGGCCTCCGCCACGCGCTGCGCCGTTGCGGCAAGCTCGTTGGGATTCTGTCCGGCAAGCTTGATCTCGATGGGTTGCGGCACGCCGGTCAAATCGCCCAGCTCATCGCCTATAAGCTGATGGATGTCAGCCTCCACCCCCGGAACCCGCGCGGCGATTTTGTCTCCGATGCGGTTCATCACGGTGTTAATGGCAGCGCGCTGCGAGAGCGGCTTGAGCCTGACCACAATATCGCCGGTATTCGGCTCCGCCAGATCGCCGCCAAACCCGGCGCCGATGCGGGTGGAGAAACTCGCCACCGCCGGATCGGCGCGGAGAATATCCTGTACCTGGCCAATTTCCCGCGCGGTTTCGTTAAGCGATGTGCCCGGGGCGGTTTGATAATCAAGCACGAAGCCGCCCTCGTCGAGATGAGGCATGAAGCCGGTTGCTATATGCGAGAACGAGAAGCCGCCAAGCCCCAGCAGAACCGCCGCCACCACGGCCAGCAAAGCGGGCCTGCGGAACAAGGCGCGGAGCAGGCGGTGGTGCGCGGTAGCGAGCGGGCTTTCATGCGCGGCTTCGGGATCATGGAAACGCCGGAAATCCACCACCCATTCAGCCAGCAAGGGCACAGCAAAGGCGGTAAGCGCCCAGGATGCCACCAATGTCGCCGCCATGGTAATGGAAAGCGCCCGGAAGAACGTGCCGGTGACACCTGAGAGAAAGCCAAGCGGCGCGAATACGATAAGGGTGGCGGCCGAAGAGCCGATCAGCGGTGGAAAAAACTCTATACCCGCACGCAACACCCAGCCGCGCGGTTGGGCCGAGCGCCCCGTGCTGCGCCGGGCGATGTGCTCGATCATCACGATCACATCGTCGATAACCAGCCCGACGGACGCCGCCAGCCCGCCGAGAGTCATGATGTTGAAGCTCATGCCAAGCATAAACAGCACAAGCACGGCGGCGGCCAGCGCGGCAGGCACAATAAGCATGGCCAGCAGCGTGACACGGAAACTGCGCAGAAACGCGAGCAGCACCAAACCCGCCAGCACCACGCCAATGAGAATAGCATCGCGCACCGAACCCGCGGCGGCCAGCACCAGCGTGCTTTGGTTATACCAGGTGCTTAAATGCACATCAGGCGGCAGCTCTGGGGCAAAGCCCGAGAGCACCCGTTGCGCAGCCCGCGCAATGGCGACCATGTTGCTGCCCGGCTGTTGAAAGAGCAGCAGGGTAACGGCCTGCTTGCCATTGGCCGAAACCGAAAAGAGCTGCGGCTCCGCCCCCAGGCTGACCTGCGCCACATCTCCCACGCGCACCACACCGCCGGCGCTGCCCTGCACCACCACATTGCGCACATCACTCACGCTTTGTAGCGGGTTGCTGGCCATTAGCAGGTAAAGCTGGTCATGGTCCTGCAACCGCCCGACAGATTGCAGCGTGCCGGCGGCGGTGATGGCCTTGGAAAGATCGTTTAATGTTAGATGATAAGCCACCAGTTTCGCCGGGTCGGCGCGGACCTCAATTTCACCTGTGCCGCCGCCTTGCACTTGCACGCGCGCCACGCCAGGCACGGCTGAAAGCAATGGCACAAGCCGCAGATTGGCAATGTCCTGCAAGGTCACCGGCGGCACTTTTGGGGAAGTGAGCGCAAAAGCCATGAATGGAAACACCGTGGGATCCATTCGCAGCACAGTGTAGGAAATACCCTGCGGCAGCGCGGGTAGAAGCTGCGCCACGGCCGCATTCACCCCCAGCGTGGCGGCTGTCATATCCGTGCCCCAGGCGAAATCAATAATAATCTGCGCCGAGCCGCGCGAGGTGGTGGAGGTAACATCCACCACTCCCGGCACGGCGCGCGCCGCTTGTTCTATGGGCTGCGTGACTTGCTGCACCATCTGCGCGGCGGGCTGGCTGCCAGTGTCTATGGTTATGCGCACGCGCGGAAAATTAGTCTTCGGATAAAGGCCTATGGGCAGCATCAGGGAAGCCATTATTCCCCCCAGCGCCAGGGCGGCCGCCAGCATCAGCACCGAGCGCCGGTGTCTCTCCAGCCATGCCAGCAGCATCAGTTCTGCCCCGCTTCGCGCACCGCCATGCCATCGCTAAGCTGGTAGGCGCCCGTGGTGATAAGCGGCAGCGCCGTGTTCAGCGTGGGGGCGAGTATGGTTTTGTCTCCAAGCTGCCCCAACACCCGCACATTCGCGCGGTGGGCCAGCCCATCGCGCCCCTCCTGAAACACGTAGTTTCCGTACTCATCGTTCTGCACGGCATCGCGCGGCACGGCATAGCCGGTTAGTGTTCCGGCCCGCAGCGCCGCCCGCACGGACTCGCCAATGGGCGCGGAGCCGTTCAGCGCCAGGGTTATGTCTATCAGCCCTGTCTGCGGGTCGAGCATAGCGGCGCGATGCGCTACCTCGGCCTGTATTGTGGTGTTGCTCACCAGCAGCGAAAGCGTGGCGTGAGTGCCGGATAGAATACCCTGCGCCTCGCTCTCCGGCACGCCCACCAGCGCGGCGGGGTGCGCCGCATCAACCAAGCGGAAGAGCGGCGCGCCAGCCGCCTGGGCCGACCCTTGCGCCGCTAGAACAGCCGTCACCACCCCGGCCACGGGGGCGGTTATGTCGCGCGTGGTCCCGGCTCCATTTTGGCGCAATGCCGCAAGCTGGGCCTGGGCATCATTGAGAACCTGGTCAGCAGCGGCAAGATCGGCCTGCGTGGCCAAATGCGCGGCCAGCAACGCGGAAACATGCGCCCGCGCCGCACCGGCCGCCTTCACCGCATCTTCCGCCTTGTGCAACGTGGCCACTGAATCCGCATCGGGCACAATGCGCGCAAGGCGCTCTCCTTCCGCCACGCGCTCGCCCGGCACCACCATCACCCTATTCACAATCCCGGCGGCCGGCAGAATAATGTCGCGCTGGGCAGGGCCGCCTACAACGCTGCCATAGGCTTCCACAATGCGCGGCACGGTGGTTTTGGTCAGCGTCATTGTCTGCACCGCCACGCTGGGCGGCGTTGCGGGCGCTGGGGCGGAGCCGCCGCGCAGCAGAAAAAACAAGATGAGGCCCGCAAGCACAAAAGCGGCGGGGATGGCGATGCGTCTCATGATGCGGTTTCCTGGGTGGCAATGGGCGGCAGGCCAAGCCCAAGCAGCGTGGCGAGAGAGAGTTCAGCGGTCTGGAGTTGCGCGCGCAGGGCAATGGCCTCGCGGGTGCGTGCGCCCGCGGCGGTAATCAGGTCTGTTTCGGCCCGCGCATCCAGCGCCCCCGCGGCAAAGGCGCGTTGCGCGTCTGCGGCGGCGCTTTGGGCCTGCGCCGCCGCCGCATCGGCCGCGCGCACCTGGCCACGCAACAGCGCAATATCCTGCGTCAGCGCCTCGGCCCCGGCGGTGGCACTGGTCAGGCTGGCTATGTATTGGGCATGCAAAGCCGCGCGTGTTGCCTTGGCCGCGGCAATGGCCGGGCGGTTGCGATTGAATAAAGGTAAGGTGAGCGAAACCTGCGGCCCGGCGCTGACGACGCCTGTTGTATCGCGCCCGCCCGCAGCGCCAACGCTGATGGGCAGGAATTGGCTCCAGATGGCGGCGCGCAATTTCTGCTCGGCCTGCGTATAGCCGTAACGCAGGGCGATGAGGTCGGGGCGGCGCCCGGGCAACGTGGCAATGGCGCGCTGCACGGCGCTGGCCGGCACTGGCGGCACATTGGGCGTTGCCAACGGCACATTTACCCCCGGCGCCAGGCCGAGCAACGCATCCAGCCTATCAAGCGCCTGCGCCTGGCTCTGCTCCTGCGTATTCAGCGCGCCTTGCACCGCCGCCAGAGAATTTGCCGTGGCGGCGGCATCAGCTTGCGTAAGATTACCCGCCGCTACTTGCGCCTGCACCGAGTTGTTGATGTTGTCCAGCTCTGCTTGGTCCGCCCGCAAGCTGGCAAGCATGGCCTGGCCGCTTGTCAGCGTCACGCATAATTGCTCGGCTTGCGCCGCCACCTGCCATTCCTGCCAGAGAATC
>JAKBCX010000058.1 GCA_021807465.1 Pseudomonadota bacterium
GCGCGGGCCGTAACCAGCATACCCCCCGCAGCCGCCGTGGCCGCGAGCAGATAGGCCCTCAAAACACCAGATTTGCGCATCGCCGTTCCTCCTTTACAACATTTTTTGCCGGGGCAGCCCGTTTGGGATTAACTTGCGATCCGGCTGTTTTTTGCTTAGGGTTGTTACCTGACGTATAGTGTATGTTAAATACCATAAAGGGATGAAATGCAAGCGCTTCCTCTTCGCCCCCGCTTTACGACGGCTCTGGCCGTTATCTCTTTGTTTTTTCTTGGCTCCGCCGCCGCGCGGGCAGACCAGCCCGCTACGCCCCAGGGCGTGACTGGCTGGTGGATAGACCAGACCGGCAAGGCCGGAATTGTCATTTCGCCCTGCGGCAATGAGCTATGCGGCAAGATTGAATGGCTGCGCCAGCCGCTTGACTCCGCGGGCAAGCCCAAAACCGATATTCACAACCCGGATGCGGCCGACCGCTCCCGCCTGATATGCGGGTTAACCATGCTGGGCGGGTTTACCGAAGCGCAGAATGGAAGCTGGAAGGGCGGCTGGATTTACGACCCTGACAGCGGCAACACCTATAAGTCTAAAATGCATGTGGGCAGTGACGGCAAGCTGCACATACGCGGCTATATAGGCATACCGCTGATTGGCCGCACCGAGGTTATGACACGCCCGGCCACCCCGCTGAAGAATTGCGCGGCTGGCTGAGCTGCCGCTCGGCCAGCCTTTGCAGGCCGAGCACCGTGATGGAGCCGTAATTTACCCTTATCAGCCCTTCGCGCTCCAGCGCCTTGAGCTGCCGGTTAAGCGTCTGGCGGGCCGCCGCCAGGCGGTGGCTCAGCTCCTCCTGCGGCATTTCTATAAGAATACCCTGCTGCTGGCGCAGGGTTTTGCCGTGGCTGAAAGAGAGCATGTAAAGCGTGCGCAGCAGCCGCTCTTTCAGCGGCAGGGCATCGCGGTCGCGCGCCTGGTAGTAAACGGCTGAGAGGCTGACGCTGAAAAGCTGCAGCAGGCGCCGCGCCAGCACCGGGTGGTGGTCCAGCAGCGCCTCGAACGCGGTTTTGGGGATAACGCGCAGCTCCACGGGGGTAACCGCGACAACATTGGCGGCGGAAGGCAACCCGCTAAAGGCTTCCGGCAGGCCAATCCAGTCACCTTTGGCAAGGGTGGCGGCCACGGTCTGGCCGCCGCGCCCGTCTTCTACCCGGTATTCCACCTTGCCCGCGCGTAATTGGTAAAGCTGGTCGCACTGGCAGCCCGCGCGCAGCAGCGCCTCTCCGGCCGCGGCGTGGTGTTCATAGCTTACATTATCAAAAGCAAGTTGCAGTTCGGGCGATAATTCATCAAAAAAATGGGTCGTCTGGTCTATGGGCACCATTTCGGTTTCTCCCAACGGTCTTTTTTGGTCTTCTTGTGATACACACTATGCCAGAACCCCGTTACACTGCAACATGGCAAAACGCGTATCCCGCTGATTTACCGGGGGTGCGATGCCATACCTTCAGGCACGTTGACAGGGGTGGAGATAAGGCGTTACCCGAAATGGGACGGCAAGAGCTAAGAGGGCGTTCAGGCTTCGCGGCCAGGTAAAATCTGCCAAACCCGGCACACCAGGGGCAACGCCACCAAAGCAAAAGCTAAAACCAGTTTAACGACCGGCGAGAGGGACGAAGCATGACGATGATGAGCCAGGTGAAGGACGCGCAGGGAAGCGGCATTCCGTTCTCTATCACCGACCCGGAGCGCATTCCCACACAGCGCTATTACGACGAGGAGTTCTACAAGCTGGAAAATGAGCGCCTCTGGCCCCGCGTGTGGCAGATGGCCTGCCGGCTGGAGCAGATCCCCAATGTGGGCGACTGGATCGAGTATAAAAATCTCGGCAAATCGGTCATCGTGATGCGCACTGCAAACGGGGTGAAGGCCTACCATAATGCCTGCCGCCACCGCGGCGTGCCCATTACCGAAGGCAAGCCGCATGGAAATTGCGAGCATGAGGGCTTCACCTGCCCGTTCCATGGCTGGCGCTGGAACATCGATGGCGACAACACCTTCGTCTATGGCAAGCAGAAATTCAGCGAGCACCAACTGGAGAAGGCGGATCTCGCGCTGAAGCAGTGCCGTGTTGAAGAGTGGGGCGGGTGCGCCTTCATCAATTTCGACGATAACGCTCTCTCGCTGCGCGAGACGCTCGGCCCCGTGGCGGACCGGCTGGAAGCCCATGGGCTGGCCAATTTGCGCGCCGAATGGTGGTTTGCCACCGAACTGCCCGCCAACTGGAAGATTGCCATGGAAGCCTTCATGGAAGGCTACCATGTGATGAAGACGCACCCGCAGCTGCAGCGTGTTCTGCCGGGCCTGTATAACTCCATGTACGCCTTCAACATGGTGGAAACCGGCGGGGTGGGCGTGCAGGCCAACCCGAACCTGAGCGCGCGCGACAACATCAAGGCGCAGGTCAAGCACCTTGAGCTGCTGAGCGAAGGCATGGCCGGCATGGTGCATGCCAAGGAAGTGGCGATTGCCAAGGAACTGCTGGAGGTCGACCTGCCGGAAGACCCGATGCAGGCGGTGCAGATGTGGTACGGCATCTTCCAGGACCAGATTACCAAGAAGCTGCGCGCCAAGGGCGAGCCGGTGCCGGATTTGAACGCGGTTTGCGTGTCCGACCCGGTACATGCGGTGGAATTCCTCTTCCCGCATTATTTCCTGCTGCCCATGTTCACCTCGATGTCGGCCTACCGCATCCGCCCCACCGGGCCGGAGACCTGCATCTTCGAGCTGTGGTCGCTGACCGCCGCCGCGCCGGGCGAGGAGCCGCCCGTGCCGATGGAGCCAACCTGGCTGCCCTATAACAGCGAGGAATTCCCCCCCATTCCGCGCCAGGACTATTCCAACATCCCCATCCAGCAGCAGGGGCTGCATGCGGAAGGCTTCGAGTTCATGCGCCTGGCGCAGGATGTGGAAGGGCTTATCAGCAACTACCAGCGCATTATCGACGGCTACATGACCGGCGTGGCGCCTGAGAAGCTGGCCAAGGCCACGCATCTTCTGGGCGGCAATTTCGACGGCAAGATCCTCGATCTGGGCTTCTGAGCCGCGCCCGGCGCGGCAATGGCGCCCGGGTAAGCAAACCGGCCTTTCCGTAAGGAAAGGCCGGTTTTGTTTGCGGCCCGCCCGCCTTGAAAACCGCCCGGCAACACCGACTTGCTATGGAAGAACGCATGAAGATTGTTTCAGGCACCGCCATGGCACGCGGATAAGCGCCGCTTAACGGCCGCCATGGTAGATTGGTGAAACAGTCTCTCAGCCAGAGGATAGGGGCATGAAACCACTCGCCAGGATTTTCGCGGTGCTTGTTACCGGCGCGGCGGCGCTGGGGCCGCTTGCCATGCCGGCCGCGGCCCATGGAGACTGGCGCGTGGGCATTGGCATTGGTGTGGCGCCGGTATGGCCCTTCTACTACCCGCCGCCGGTTTATTACCCCCCGCCGCCCGTGTATTACGCGCCGCCGCCGGGCTATTATTCGCCTTACCCCGGCTATATCGCGCAAATGCCGCCCCAGGTGCCGCCAGCCCCCGCCGCGCCAACGCCCGGCATCGCACAATCTTGCAATGCCGGCCAGTATATATGCCCCATGCAGGTAAGCGTGCCGGTGGGCGGGCGCTGCTATTGCCGCGATAATAATGGCGGCCGCGTGTACGGCACGGCGCAGTAGAGGCTGCGCGGGCGATTCATGATAAAAAGTAAATGTGATGCTAAGTTGCGTCTTGCCGCGCCAGGCGTAGGCTAGAGGCGGCGTGGGAAAACTCCCATGCGCATCTCATCGCGATGCCTGTATCATGATGCACGAGGCAATTATGGAACAATTCAACAACAGCGCTCATGCCCGCTTGCGTGAGCGCGCCTATACAATTTGGGAAGAAGCCGGCAAGGATGCCAGCGAGGTTTATGGCATGTGGCACAGGCTGCGCCCCATATTGTACCGGGACGCCCCGGCCCATACCCCCACAGCCAAGGGCATGGCCCTGGCGGACGAACCCAAACCGGCAGCAGCGCGCCCCGGTAAACGCCAGGGCTGACGCCCGCGCGGCCTGGCAAAAATTAATCCTGGCGGGTCCGCGTGCCGCAAGCCGCGAACCCGCCGGGCCATTTATGCTGGTTTTTGAAAAATGAGCGAATGTTGACGCAAATCAATGACGATCCTTGCGTCATTTCTACCATGCAAGAAATTTCTGTTCGCGAAGAATACGGCACATGCAGGCGCATTGCCGCGTTGAATGGCTGTTGCGGCCTGCCCTGTGTTGCACGGCAACGGCCTGGAATCTGTTACGGCATTTCATCCAGATAAGGGGTACGGATAATGCTCGACAACGAGGCGCTGACCATACCAGTTGAAAAAATCTGTTATGTTATCAGCAAAATACGGCAATTCGATGCCAAGGACGTGCTGACCGATCCTGGCTCTGGCTCCAATGCCAGCGATGACGATATGCGCTCGATCCTCGAGGACCATCGCAGCGACCCCGTGCTTGCCGAGCTTGAAAGCACGATCTCGGATATGAACGAGGATGAGCAGATTGACCTGGTAACCCTGGCATGGCTTGGCCGGGGCGATGGCGGCGAGGCGGATTGGGAGGAGCTGCGCGCCGAGGCGGCGCGCGCCCATAATAACCGCACTTTCGAATATCTGTCCGGCATACCGCTGCTGGGCGATTATCTGGAAGCCGGCATGGAGGCTTTTGGCCTGTCTTGCGAGGGGCTGGAGTAGCACGCCATGCCTTACGCCAATAACGAGGCCCTGCCGCCCGCCATCCGCCACCATCTGCCCGCGCATGGGCAGGATATTTTCCGCGCCGCGTTCAACAATGCGTATTCGGAATATCGCGACGAGGCGGCGGCGTTCCGCGTCGCCTGGGCGGCGGTGAAAAAATCCTATGCCAAACACGCCGGCATCTGGGTTCCACGCGGCGGCGGGAGAGCCGGGGATGCGTACCGGTAGAATAACGCCATGATGGCGCAAGGCCTGCTCACCGATGCTTACGAGCTGGCCATGCTGGAGGTTTATCACGCCCATGGCATGAACGAGACGGCCTCGTTCGAGCTGTTCTTCCGTACCCTGCCGCCGGAGCGCGGGTTTTTGCTGGCGGCGGGGCTGGAGCAGGCGCTTGCCTATCTCGAATCCCTGCAATTCAACGACGGTGAGCTGGCGTGGCTCTCTGAATCCGGCCTGTTCTCATCTGAGTTTTTGGAAACACTCGCAACATTGCGCTTTACCGGCGATGTAGATGCCATGCCCGAGGGCACGGTGTTTTTTGCCAATGAGCCGGTTTTGCGCATCACCGCGCCCCTGCCGCAGGCGCAGCTTGTGGAAACAAGGCTGCTCAACCTTGTGCATTTTCAAACGCTCATCGCCTCCAAGGCCGCGCGCATAGTGCTGGCGGCGCCGGGTAAAAAATTGGTGGATTTCGGCCTGCGCCGCGCGCATGGGGCAGAGGCCGGTGTGCTGGCGGCGCGCGCGGCTTATCTTGCCGGGTTCAGCGCCACGGCAACATTGCAGGCGGCGCGGCAATTCGGGATTCCGGCCTCCGGCACCATGGCGCACTCATTCGTGCAGGCGCATGACAGCGAGGCGGCGGCGTTCGAGCATTTCACACGGGTGCATAAGCGGCCGGCGACGTTGCTGATTGATACCTACGATACGGAGCACGCCGCGAGCATCGCGGCACAGCTTGCGCCAAAGCTGGAGGCCGCCGGGCTGCATATAAATGCCGTAAGGCTGGATAGCGGCGATTTGGCGGCCCATGCGCGCGCGGTGCGGGCCATACTCGACGAAGCGGACCTGCAACACATTGGCATTTTTGCAAGCGGCGGGCTGGATGAGCTGATGCTGCAAAGTTATTGCCGCGATGGCGTGCCGATTGATGGTTTTGGTATCGGCACGAATCTGACCACCTCTTCCGACGTTCCCGCGCTGGATTGCGCCTATAAGCTGCAAGCCTATGCCGGGCGGGCGCGGCGCAAACGCAGCGAGGGCAAGGCGACATGGCCCGGCTGCAAGCATGTTTACCGCCATTACACGGAAGCCGGGCGCATCGCGCATGATATTGTGGCACTGCGCGAGGAAGAGATTGCCGGGGAGCCGCTGCTGCGCCCCGCGATGCGCGGCGGCAAGCGGGTGCCAGGCCTGCCCAGCCTGGCGCAGTCACGCGCCCGTGCCGCCGCCGCGCTGGCGCAACTGCCGGAGCCGCTGCGGCAATTAGGGCGCGCCTGTGTGCGGGTGGATATAAGCCCCGGCATACGCAGCCTTGCCGCGGCGCTGGATGCGGGGGACGCGCCATGCAGGGCCTCGTGATGCGCCGCGCCAAGGGGCAGAACCAGGATGCCGTGACCGGCTTTTTGTCGCGGCCGGAAAGCTACGGGCTGCGCGATGGCACTGTGGAACGGGTGGAAACGCATTGCTCCATCGTGTTTCTGGCCGGAGACCGCGCCTATAAGCTGAAGCGGGCGATACGCTACGGAGATGCCGATTACACGGCGCTGGCCAAACGCCACGCCGCCTGCAATGCCGAGCTGGTGCTCAACCGCCGCACCGCGCCGCTTCTGTATCTCGGCGTTGTTGCCATCTGCCGCGCTCCTGGCGGCGCGCTGGCCTTCAACGGCCCCGGTGTCGCGCTGGATTATGCCGTGGTCATGCGGCGTTTCGCGCAGGAATATCTGTTCGACCGCATGGCGGACGAAGGGCGGCTGACACCGGGGCTGATGCGGGCCTTGGGCGGCGAGATCGCGCAATTCCACAACCAGGCCGCGCCGCGGCCGGCTTATGGCGGCAACGCGGCCATAAAGCGGGCAATGGCGGATATTGGCCGCGAATTATCGCGCCATGCCGGTTTGCTGGGGCAAACGCGGCTTAGCCTGCTGCGCCAAAGCCTGCGCGCGGCGCTGCTGCGGGTGGCGCCGCTGCTCAACCAGCGCCGCCGCGCGGGCAAGGTGCGGCGCTGCCATGGCGATTTGCGGCTGGCCAATATCTGCCTGTGGCAAGGCCGGCCAACCTTGTTCGATGCCGCGGAATTCAGCGAGAAGGCAGGCAGTATCGATATTCTGTACGACCTCGCCTTCGTGCTGATGGATTTGCGCCTGCGTGGCCTGGAGCCATGCGCGGCGGCGCTGCTCGATGCTTACCTCACCCACACGCCAGATGAGGATGCGCCCGCGCTGCTACCGCTGTTTCTGGCCCTGCGCGCCTCCATGCGCGCCTATACGCTGGCCGATAGCGCCGGGCGGCAGCACAGCCCCGCCCAGGCGGCACAAAAGCGCGCACAGGCGCAGCTGCATCTGCGCGCGGCTATTGGTTTTGTTCATCCCCATGGCGAGGCACACCATGCTTTACAATGACCGGCGTGAGGCCGGAGCGGAATTGGCTCAGCGCCTGGCGGCGCGGCACTACCCCAGCCCCGTGGTGCTGGCCCTGCCACGGGGCGGTTTGCCGGTGGCGGCGGAAATCGCGCGGGCGCTGGCGGCACCGCTCGGCCTTGTGCTGGTGCGCAAAATCGGCGCGCCGGGCGACGAGGAATTCGCCATTGGCGCCATGGCCGAGGGCAACCCGCCCGAGCTGGTGCTGGACAAGGATGTGGTGCGGATGCTCCGCGTGCCGCAGGATTATATAGACACGGCAAAAGCCAAAGCCCTGCACGAGATTGAACGCCGCCGCCGCACCTATTGCGGTACGCGGCCGCCACCGGAACTGGCCGGACGCACGGCAATTATTACCGAT